>JAYWMS010000272.1:0-12153 GCA_035873215.1 Nitrospirota bacterium
GCTCTTCCGATCTATGATTTTCAGCGGAGAATGAGGAATTTATCATCAAGAAATCAATAATTTGTGTGATGTATTTGGTAGGAAAATTAAACAGTGAAGCATTTTTGGGGATACGAGTTGACCATTCTATAGGAAACAAAAGCCCTTGGGGATGGCCGGGCATCAATCACAGGCCATCCCTTCATACCTATTTCTATTGGAATGGTGTTGGTGGGAATGGGCAAAAAAGTCCGTCCAGCAAGACCGCAGTATTGCTTGCTGCGTCCCGGAGGGCGCGACCGTTGTTGACGCGCGGAGCGTACTCCCTGTACGTGAGCACGACAAAATGGCGAGAACGCTGCTGGCGGCTTTTTTCAACATTCCCTTTGTCAAACCTCACCCATTTGACACTAATTCATAACATTCTTGAACGATCGTGTCCGTGACATTTGTCCGCTTTAGGGCCAAACTATTTTGGGCCATGGATTGAACCCGAGGCGGATCGCTCCGTAAGCTCTCTACGGTCTGTGCCAAACTGGATCCAGTCAGCTCCGATTGGTGTATGACGATGCCTGCACCGGCCTTCTCCACCGCCCGAGCATTTTTTTCTTGATGGTGGTGAGTCGCCTGGGGGAAAGGCACCAGAATTGATGGTCGGCCCAAGGCCGCAATCTCTGCCAGCGTGAGGGCCCCACATCGCGTAATCACCAGGTCTGCGCTGCCCAAGGCCGAGGGCATGTCTTTTAGGAAAGGAACGACCTGCACATTCGCGTTAACTTCTTCATACGCCTGTCGTATTCGTTCAAAATCTTCAGACCCCGTCTGATGAATCACGCGGATTTGCTTTTGCCAGCCGTCAGAACTCTTCACGGCCTCCACGACAGCTGAATTCAGGGCCTTCGCACCTTGGCTACCCCCGCAGACCAGCACGGTTTTGATTTCCGTCACTGGCGGCATGAGGTCGGCCTCACTGAAGGCTTTTCGGATAGGGGTGCCAACCACCCGCACCTTAGCCTGAGAAAAATAGGATCTGGCATCCTCAAAAGACAAAAACACTCGTTGTGCAACTGGCCCCAGGACACGATTGGCGATGCCAGGAATGGCATTGGGTTCAAGAATGACTCGTTTGATACCCAATAGCCATGCACCAATCAGCACTGGAGGGCTGGTATAGCCTCCCGTGCCGATCACGAGATTCGCCTGATGTTTCCGGAGTACGCGCATGGCGGCTCGGATGGCACTGGGTACCAACAAAATTGCTTTAAATGACCCGACGATTCCTTTTCCAATCACCCCTTGCACGGCGATCCGCTCTATTCGAATATCTGTTCCCGCTACCATGGTTTGCTCTAAGGCCCGTCCTGTACCGATGAGGGTCACCATAGTGGTTGGATCGCGATGCTGAAACTCTTCCGCCAGTGCCAAGGCAGGGTAAAAGTGTCCACCCGTTCCTCCTGCTGCAATGACCACGTTCATCCCATACGAAAAGAAAACGACGTTCGTGACGCTGAGCATTCTCGGGACACGCTAAGGAGAATTCCAACTGCCACGAAGCTCACGATTAAGGAAGATCCTCCATAACTCACAAATGGCAAAGTGAGCCCTTTGGTGGGCAAGAGACCGGCTACCACACCAGCATTGATCAAGGCTTGAATTCCGATCAACAATGTGACACCGCTCGCTAAATACCGACCGTAGGCATCAGGAGCCTGGCCTGCAATGCGAAACCCTTTGATGACAATCAGGGTAAATAATCCGATAAGTAAAGCCGTACCCAAAAATCCCAGTTCTTCGCCTACTAACGCCAACACGAAATCCGTATGGGCTTCGGGCAGGAAGAACAGTTTTTGGCGTCCCTCACCAAGTCCTACCCCCATGATTCCACCATTCCCCAGAGCGACAAAGGATTGGGTCAATTGAAACCCCGCACCTTGGGGGTCCTGCCACGGATCTAAGAAACTCAGCAACCGACGGCGACGATATTCTGATTCCATGATCAAGAAATAGGCCACGGGAACCAACGCGGTGACAAAACCGACCAGATGATGAAGCCGAGCCCCACCTAGAAACAGGACTGTTAGTAGCACCAGCACCATGACCACTGCTGTCCCCATGTCAGGCTCAAGGAGAACCAATACCGAAAAGACACCGACAACGAGAACAGGAGCCAACACCCCTTTCTTGAAATTGGTGAGATCCTCTTCCTTTCGAAAAAGAAACCACGCGAGATACAAAACCACTACCAGCTTGCAGAATTCCGCAGGTTGAACGGAAAACCCAGCGACACGAAACCAACGACGTGCGCCATTGATTTCCGTTCCCAACACCGGAACCAACACCAAGGCCAGCAGAAGGAGCGTCACACCCAAGAGGATGGGAGTCAGCGATTTCCAGATTGCATAATTTTGGCCGGCAGCCCAATGCAGCATGAGAAACCCAATCAATAGCCACAGAGCCTGTCGCTTCAAAAAATACGTGGCATCACCGTACCGAGATTCCGCCATGACTCCACTCGCACTGAAGACCATCACCAAGCCCACAAGCGCCAGCAAATATGTGGCAATCAACACGCTTCGATCCACGCCCATCAGAGACGACCTCTTGGCCAACGCTTGCGTCCACCCTAATGACAACTGCGATCGACTCCGTTTTGTTTTTCGAGTTCGGCTCATGACTCGTTACTCAGGGAGATCGTTTACACAGACCTGGAATTGTTCCCCGCGATCACGATAATCACGGAACATGTCGAAGCTCGCACAAGCCGGCGAGAGCAGCACGACATCACCCGACCTTGCGACTTGTGATGCCATGAGGACAGCTTCTTTCAAAGATTGCACCTGAACCATGGGCTCTATACCAGCTAACACTCGCTGAAGTTCAGCTGTCGCCTCTCCGATTAAAATGACCTGTTTGGCCCGTTGCGCCAAAGGTTCACGCAATTTCGAAAAGTCACCCCCTTTGTTTTTTCCACCCAGAATAATCACAACCGGACATTCAAAACTCTCTAACGCCTTCACCGTCGCGTCCGCATTCGTCCCTTTTGAGTCGTCGACATACATCACGCCATGTCGTTGACGCACGATTTGCAAGGCATGCCCAACCCCCGTAAAGGACGAAACCGCCCGTCGAATAAACTCAATGGGACAATCACACAATATTCCTACTGTAACGGCCGCCAACACATTCGCGACATTGTGGGAACCCGGAAGCAAGATATCCTCCCGTCGCATGACGATGTCATACTTTCCCTTGACCGTGGCGATAATCGTATCTCCGTCCAAGTACACTCCACGCTCCACTCGCTTTTTCGTACTAAACCCAATCTGAGCCCCCAGGCTTTTTTCACGGAAGGAATCCAATTGAGGATCATCCATGTTTAACACGGCATAGTCTTGTGTTGTCTGTTGCTCGAAAATTCGCCCCTTCGCCGCAGTATAATCAGAAACAGACGCATACCGATCGAGGTGATCAGGTGTCACATTTAACACGGCCGCAATGTGCGGATGAAATTGTGCGATGGATTCCAACTGAAAACTTGAAACCTCCACGACTGCCATCGAAAATGGTAACGGACGATCGTTCTGCAACCGGTCATGTTCATACATCGATAGCGCCGCATCGGAAAGGGGCGTCCCTAGATTCCCACCAATAAACGGTCGGTGTCCGCTTTCCTCCAGGATACGACCGATTAAGGAGACCGTGGTACTTTTCCCATTTGTTCCAGTCACGGCAATCACGGGAACCGGCAAGAACCATGAAGCTAACTCAACTTCACCGATCACGGGCATTCCCTTTGACCTTACTTGCTCAATTGCCGGCAGAGACATAGGCACTCCGGGGCTCATCACGACTAGATCTGCCCCTTCAAAACCCTGGGTGAAGTTTTCGCCGGTCCACAATGACATATCCTGTTTTTTCAACTTGAGGACTTCGTCAGGTAATTCCTCCGCTGGTTTTTGATCCACGAGGACCACATGCGATCCGACCGCGTACAACAATCTAGCCGCAGCCACTCCGCTTTTGCCCAACCCCATGACAGCCACGACTTTTCCTTGCAGCTTTTTCATTTTTGTGTGACCAACCTCGACTCGCCCGATGTTTCCCAACGATGGCCGCTCCAACAGTGTTTCTTGAATAGCTGACATCAATCTCTGTTCACCGCAATTTCAAGGTGCTTAGACTCACCAGAACCAGGATAATGGCCAGGATCCAAAGCCTCACAACCACCTTGGGTTCTTCCCACCCTTTCATCTCAAAATGATGATGAATGGGCGCCATGAGAAACAGTCGCTTTCCCCGAGATTTGAATGACACGACTTGAAAGATGACCGAGACGGCTTCCATAACAAAGACTCCGCCAACTAAAATGAGCAACAATTCATGCTTGCTCACGACAGCCACGGTTCCCAATGCCGCACCGAGGGGCAACGAACCCACGTCTCCCATGAAAACTGAGGCTGGATAGGTATTGAACCACAGGAATCCCAAACTTGATCCGAAAACCGCCGCCATCAGAACCGCCAGCTCGCCGGCCCCTTCGATATAGGGTATCAGTAAATAGTCAGAGATCACTTTGTTCCCCGCGGCATACGAAATGATCATGTAGGCGAGCGAGGCGATCATGATGGGACCCACTGCCAAGCCATCTAATCCATCCGTAAGATTCACGGCATTGGAACATCCGACAATGACCAAGATGGCAAACGGGATGTAGAAATATCCTAAGTCTGGCGTGAAAGACTTGAAGAATGGCACACTCAACTCGGTGGAATAGCCCGGCGATGAGTAAAAAAACAGCCCAATACCCAAGGCAATACTGATTTGAGCTACCAGCTTTTGCCAGACCGTCAACCCCAGAGAACGTACACGAAGAATCTTGATATAATCGTCCACGAATCCCACTAGACCAAAACCGACAATCGAGAGCATCACCAGCCACACATAGAGGTTCGAAATATCCGACCACAGAAAAGTCGACATCAACACGGCGAAAATGACCAGGATGCCGCCCATCGTCGGTGTTCCCTTTTTCCCCATATGTCCGCTGGGGCCTTCTTCCCGAATTCGCTGCCCTAATCCTAGGCTTTGAAGTTTCCGAATCATGGGGGGCGCCAAAACAAAGGCGATGATGAACGCCGTTACCGCTGCGTATATAATTCGGAAACTCAGATAGCGGAATACGTTAAAAAACGATATTTCCGTATGCAGCGGATATAACCACAAATAGAACATTTTTTTTAGTTCCTTAGGGCCTTCATGGTCATGACATGTTGATTCTGCTTTTCCCACATATCTGCACTTCTCGTCTTCCAACCCACAGAACCCTCAGCCGATTCCGGCGAATCAGTGCTTTGGCTTTGAAGAAGGGAAATGCTGAAGCACGCGCTCCAACCGCATACCACGTGATGCTTTGAGGAGAATCACATCCCCAACTTGGGCGACATCGGCCAATACGGTTGAGGCGTCATTCGCCCCAGGCACTTCCATCACCGCCTCTTGAGACATCCCATGCGCCCGTGCACCCTTGGCGAATTCCTTTCCTAAGTTGCCGCAAGCAACGAGCCTGGTGACGCCCTGAGCACTGACATAGGCGCCAACATCCCGGTGCAACTGGTTTGCCTCATGTCCCAATTCCAACATGTCGCCAAGCACCGCAATGGTCTGATTGCTCTTTCCCATTTCCACCAACAAGTCAATCGCGGCTTTCATCGAAGCCGGATTGGCGTTATAGCAATCCTCGATAATGGTAAACCCTTGATCGCGACGAATTTGAGATCGCATGTCCACCGGACGAAAGTCGGCCAAGCCGGCTTTGATCTTCTCCATGGACAGTCCCAACACCCGACCGACTGCCACCGCCGCCATAGCATTCAACACATTATGCTGCCCATGAACTTTTACCGAGACTTGGTGCCCACGCGATTGGTCGGGAACCTGGGCTCGAAACGTTGTCTGATCCCCAACCTGCGCCACCGCGCTCGCTCGGAATTGAGCATTCGCATTAAATCCAAATGAGACCATGTGGCTGTGGACTCGGTCTTTTAAAAACGGGAAGAAGGTGTCGTCTGAGTTTAATACAATCGTGCCATCATTCGGTAGAGCACTCAGAATTTCTGCCTTGGCCCTAGCTGAACCATCGAGACTTCCAAAAAATTCCAAATGATCCGGACCAATATTTGTCACGACACCAATCGTTGGGGTCGCGATTTCACAAAGCCGGGTGGTTTGGCCCTCAGCGTCTACTCCCATCTCTAGCACAGCCACCTCATGCTGCTCAGTCAATTGAAACAAAGTTTGGGGTACACCAATTCGATTGTTGAAGTTGGCCTCCGTCTTCAACACACACCACCGCTGTGCCAAGGTTCGCGCGACCATTTCTTTTGTCGTTGTTTTCCCATTGCTGCCAGTAATGGCAATAACAGGGATCTCAAATCGCCTTCGATGGAACGCGGCAAGTTCCTGATAGGCGATCAGCGTGTCATCAACACCGATCACAAACAGGCCATTCGAGCCTACGGCCCCGGCATCCTGAGTTAGTCCATCCAGGATCTGTTCAGCGCAACCTTCATCGATGACGATCCCGCCAACGCCACATGCCACAACCTGGTCAACAAATTGATGTCCATCAAAGTCTTCTCCTTGCAAGGCAAAAAACACATCGCCTTTTCGAGCTAGCCGAGAGTCGGTACACACTCGACTCACTCGTTGCGACTTTGTCCCTTGAAGAAGGACACCTCCTGTTGCCAAGATGATTTCTTCTGCGGTAAATGCAGCCACGGCTTTTAGTCTGAGACCACGTTACCCTGCATCCGAAGCCGTAACGCCTCTCGTGCCACTTCTCGATCATCAAAATGATGTCGCTCCGACCCGATGATTTGATAATCTTCGTGGCCTTTTCCTGCGATGACGACGATATCCCCCCTCATGGCTTCCTGTATGGCCGTTTCAATGGCTTTTCGCCGGTCCGGGATCATCTGATAGCGGGCTCGCTGCCCTGGAGGAATCGGACGGATGCCTCTTTCGATATCCTGCAGAATAGACAACGGTTCTTCACTCCGAGGATTATCCGAAGTCACCAACACCACATCGCTCTGCTCAGCTGCTACCGCACCCATCTTGGGACGTTTCCCCCGATCACGATCACCACCACACCCAAACACCGTGATGATTCTGGAAGGTTCCAAGGCATGTGCAGCCGCCAGCAATCGGGCCAAGGCATCATCCGTGTGGGCATAATCGACCACGACTAAAAACTCCTGGCCTTCTTCAATGCGTTCGAATCGGCCAGGGACGGCCTTTGCCGATTGGATACCCTTTCGTATCAATTCGAGAGGCAACTCCATTGCCAAACCAACACCAATAGTTGCTAATAAATTGTACACGTTGTGTTCCCCCACGAGCGGACTCAGGATAGAAAGGGAACCTTGTGGGGTCACCGCGGTAAATGCAGTTCCTTCCATGGAAAGGGAAACACCCGTCGCATGAATGTCCGACCGTTGACTGATCCCATAGGTCCAGACCGGGATTGGACAGGCCTGGGCTAAACGTTTGCCCCATGGATCATCGATATTGACGATGGCCCTCTTGGCTTCCTTTTCGCCATGAGACGTCACATAGTCAGAGAACAAACGATATTTAGCCTGGAAGTAGGCCTCCATATCCTCATGAAAATCGAGATGATCTTGCGTCAGGTTAGTAAACACCACAATGTCGAACTGGCACCCAGCAACACGATCCAAGGCTAGGGCATGCGACGACACCTCCATGACTGCGACATTCAGGTTCCGCTTCACCATTTTGGCGAGCAGCGACTGCAGCACAATCGGCGTTGGAGTGGTATGCGTTGCAGACACACACTCGTCACCGACGAAATACCCAATCGTGCCGATGACCCCTACCTGTTGGTTGGCTGTTTCCAGGACTGCTTTGCTTACATGCGTGACCGTCGTTTTACCATTGGTTCCCGTTACGCCAATCATCCGTAACTGCTGCGACGGATAATCGAAAAACTTCGCCGCGACCTGGCCCAAGGCCTTGCGGGTATCAACAACCTGCACCAGAGCCGGACACGAATCTGATTGTCCTGACTCAACGGCGTCCTCTACTGACCATCGGTACGGACTTTGGACCAGAACACTGGCGGCGCCGGCGGCACAAGCTCTTTCAACAAAATTATGCCCGTCCATCTGAATACCCTTGACCGCGACGAACAAACTCCCTTGTTTGACATTCCGAGAATCATCAGTGATATCAAGTATGTCCGAATCGAGATTGCCCTCGCAGGATTTTACCTCCAACCCTTCAATCAATTCAGCCAACCTCATACGTGTACGTTCACTTAGACTGGTGAACGGAAGGAGGACCGACAACCGCCGCCACTCGAATTTCTTCTCCATGGTCAGGAGGCACCTTCAAATACCGAAGCACCTGACTGGCAACCTCACGAAATACTGGCGCCGCGACTACTCCACCCCAGGCAGGGCCACGAGGCTCATCGATGATCACCAACATGGAAATTTGGGGATCTTCCGCAGGCACAAAACCAACGAATGACCCAATGAGTTGAGTCGAGGAATATGTGCCTTTCAAGGGATCAACTTTTTGGGCGGTACCCGTTTTTCCGGCCACGCGATACCCAGCAATCGCTGCGCGCTTCCCAGTTCCATTTTCCACCGCCCCAACCAATAGCTCTGTTAAAGTTGTCGCCGTTTTTTCCGTGATGGGTCTCCGCCGTATTTGCGGTGTCCGCTCCCACACCACATCCCCTTGGGTATTCCGAAAGTTGCTGACGACAAACGGTTTCATGAGCCAGCCTTGATTCGCGATGGCTGAAACAGCCGCCAGTAATTGCAATGGCGTCACCCCAATTTCTTGCCCAATTGACATGGATGCCAGAGTGCGCGGCCCCCATTCCTTGAGGGGTTTGACGATTCCCACCGATTCTCCAGGAAGATCGATTTCCGTTTTCTCCCCGAATCCAAAAGCCCGTAGATACTTGTAGTAACGCTCTTTCCCCAGAGCTAAACCTGTTTTCACTAACGCGATATTACTCGAGCGTTGTAGAGCTTCACGAAAAGTGAGCCAACCGGCCTTCTCGTGGTCATGAATAATCGTTCCGCTGATCGGCAGCTCACCATGCCCGGCATAGATTAAGGAATCGGGCTCAACTTCTCCCTCTTCCAGAGCAGCCGCCGCCAGCACCGTTTTTAAAGTGGATCCCGGCTCATAGGGGTCAGTGACCGCGCGATTTCGCCAAAGATTTGGCGTCGCGAGATGCAATTGGTTCGGGTCAAAAGTTGGGCGTAGCGTCCAAGCTAAGATCTCACCCGTCTTCGGATCCATGATTAAGATCGCCCCCCCGCGGGCATGGGTCCTGGATACCGCGGCCTCCAAGGCCTGTTCTGCAATGTATTGGATCACTTCATCAATGGTAAGCTGGATTCCCTGTCTGGACAAAACAGAATCGAACCCACGAGTTTCGGGGAAAAGGCCACGGCCATGCCCATCACGTTGAAGAACAACCTGCCTGGCTTTTCCACCTAACTCTGATTCATACCCCATTTCCACCCCCTCGAGACCTTGACTGTCTATGCCCGCAAAACCCAGCACGTGGGCCAAGAGAGTTCCCTTTGGGTAGAATCGCCGCTTTTCCATCAACATATTGATTCCAGGAATCGACAGGTCCTCGATTTGTTTTGCATCCCGCGCATTCATCTTTCGTTTGACCCACACAAACTCCCGATTGCCTTGAAGTCGCGCGTGAAGGCTGGCAGGTTCTGCTTCTAAAAGAGGAGCCAACATCTTGGCTACCTTACGAGGACTCTCAATACTTTTGGGAACTGCATAAATGGACGGGACATCAAGATTAAGTGCGAGCGGCCTCTCTTGCCTGTCAAAGATCGCCCCACGGTTAGAATTCAGCGTGACAACCCTCTCGTGCTGACGACGCGCACGCTCTGCCATCTTGTCCGTCTCCACGACTTGGAGAAAGAATAGACGTCCAATAATGATGCCAAAACCAATCACAAGACAGACGCAGACGATGGCTCGCCTGTATGCGCCGTCGGTATCACGTTCGACCTGAAATTGCACCAGCCTCATCGGCTACGGTCTTTCCGGAAGGTTCTGCGCTATCGTTAAAAATTGCTCTTGTCCAGGCTCACCCCTGTTTGGAGTATCCGGTCCCTGAACCGAAACCAACACCACCTGCTCGGGCTTCGGAGCCGTCAAACCAAGCTTTTCCCCGGCCTCAAATGCAATGCGATTCGGCGCGGTCAATCGGGATAAATCAAGTTGCAACTGGTCGTGCTCTCTCTGAAGCCCGGCTTTCTTGTTTGAGAGCACATCCAGCTCGTAGCCAACCCGAACGAGGTCGACTTTCCCCCATACATAAAAAAGGAACACCAAACTCATCATACCCACCATTCCGCTAACAACAACCGGATTCAATTTTTTAGACTTCATACAGGACATCCTTTTGCCATCAAGGGCATTCGTTCGACTACTCTCATCTTTGCACTGCGTGCACGAGAATTTCTCTGTCGCTCGTCTTTCGATGGAATACAGGGCTTCTTTGTTAAAATTGATACCAGCGCACTCGGCAAACGGGAAAGGGCTCGAAACACCTGTTTGACGATTCGATCCTCTAATGAGTGAAACGAGATGACACACATTCGGCCGCCAGGCGCCAGCATTTCAATGGCATCTCGAAGGGACCCTTCAAGAATGTCCAATTCCTTGTTCACGGCTATACGCAATGCCTGAAAGGTGCGTGTCGCAGGATGAATGCGTCCATGACGATAGGCGGCTGGCACAGCCCCCCAAATTATGGCTTCCAATTGTGTAGTGGTACGAAGTGGGGACAACACTCTCGCCTGAGATATGGCCTTGGCAATCCGGCGGGAATACCGTTCTTCACCATAAGTGAAGATGAGATTTGCTAAGGCAGACTCTGGCAAGGAGTTGACAAGGTCGGCAGCGGTAGGACTTTCTGCTGCATTCAACCGCATATTTAGTGGCCCTTCATGAAGAAAACTGAGTCCCCGGCGGGAATCAGCCAACTGAACGGATGACACTCCCAGATCAAACAACATGCCATTTACTTGGCTGAGTCCTGCCGAACCAAGAATGCCTTTTACATGAGAAAAATTGTCGCAATACAAACGAACACGTGAAGAAAAATCCTGCAATCGCTCACGAGCTAACTCAATGGCCTGAGGATCTTGATCAATTCCAATCAATCGTCCATCCGGGGCACAGGCCTCCAAAATGTTGAATGCCGTACCAGCTGGCCCGAGTGTGCAGTCGACATATGTCCCACCTGACTGAGGTTGCAACCAATGAACCACCTCCGCGAGCATGACCGGAATATGAATCGACTCATCCAACTACGTAAACCCATTCAACATCCATATTACACCATTTTCCCCCACAAGCCTGCCAGTATAGCGAGTATCGCGTTCTTGTCAAGCGAAATTCCTTATTAAATTCTAAATAATTTTAAGGAGTTCGGTAGGTTATAACCTAGGGACCCAATTCGGAAGATTGCAGGACAAAGTGCCCTTAAAGCCTTGGCGTCCCGGACCTCAGTCGAGCCCTGGCACCACCAATTTCTGTTTGGAACGGAGAAGACGTCCCACACTCAGCCCAAGGATGAGGACGTCGTTAAGGACAAGCAGATCAAGAAACTCAAGCTGCAGGTCGACGATCTCGTGCTAAGCAATGACCTATTATTGGAAGCCTTGAAACCGTACCCTTTAGCCCAGAGGACGGCCGACAGGCGAACCGTACGCATCCCGATATCTCGGAACGACGGGGCTGAATGGTGTGCGTAAAAGGAATAAGAAGGGTTACGAACGTTGAGAGTTACACACCTGATACAGGACGCTAGTCAGGTCCTCCATCGAATATGGCTTCTGAAGGAAAGCATTAATGCCGAGGCGTTTGAACCGACTGAGCGCCTCATCTTTGGTGAAACCGCTCGACAGAATGACGGGGAGGTTTGGGTAAAGGCTGTGAATCTCAAGAAAAGCCTCTTCGCCATTCATGTGTGGCATCGTGAGGTCAAGCAGAACCCCCACAACTTCCTCGTGGTGATCTCGGAGTAGGTTCACTCCCTCAAGCCCATTAGAAGCGCTGAGCACGTGGAAGCCGCTCTTTTGCAACAGAGCCGCA
>JAYWMS010000285.1:0-2238 GCA_035873215.1 Nitrospirota bacterium
CGGAGGGTGAACATTCCTCCATCCTCAGGGTAAACCAAAAGGTGCTACCTTGACCCGGAACACTCGTTACCCCGATTTCCCCCCCCATGAGAGACACAAGTTGTTTTGAGATGACCAAGCCCAAGCCAGTCCCTCTAAAACGTCGCGTTTGCGTCGAGTCCACCTGACTGAATGCATGGAATAGTTGACGGCACGCTTCTTCAGAAATACCGATGCCGGTATCTTGAACAGAAAACTTCAACATGACCTGCTCCTGAATAGTGGCCATCGTATTGGACACAGTCCGAGGTTGTCCCGAGGCTCCCGCATCCAGCTTTCCCTGAACGTGCACACTGCCTCGATCGGTGAATTTAATCGCGTTCCCTATTAGATTCAGCAGCACTTGCCGCAGCCGATCTGCATCTCCTCGAACTCGTCGGGGAACATCGTCATCAAGGCGCCAATGTACGGTCAGGTATTTTTTGTCGGCCTGCGGACGGACCAACAACACAACATCTTCAACAAGAGTATCCAGGGACACCTCCCCGAAACTCAACTGCATTTTGCCAGCTTCTAATTTCGAAAAATCCAAAATGTCATGAAGAATGGTCAGCAGGGATCGGGCCGATCGCTGAATGGTCTCGGCAAAGTGGCGTTGCTCTGGGTTGAGTTCTGTGTAGAGCAACAATTCATTCATCCCAATCACACCATTCATCGGGGTCCGAATCTCGTGGCTCATCATGGCCAAGAATTGAGATTTCGCTCGTGTGCCTTCAAGAGCCTGATCACGAGCAATGGTCAGTTCCTTGGTCCGCTCTTGGACCTTTAACTCCAAAGAATCCAACGTCTCCCTCAGCTCGTCCGACTGCCGTTCCAGCAATTTCGTCGTCTCAGAGATCAAGTGCGTTAACTGTTCGAACTCTCCAAGCTTGGACTGTTTCGGATCCACAACAATGAATTTTGGAGATATCTCCGGCACATCACCCCCACCGATGCGCTTGAAGCGTGTTAAGGTCGATTGGAGTTGTGTAAGAAACCCCTGCAGGACCGCAGAAACCCGATCAAATGAAAAACGGACCGCCAAAACCCCGGCAAACATGAGTATCGCAGTGACAATGGCAATACGACCCATGGCGATGAAGATCTGTTGATTCACATGCTCCATCGAAAACTCGATGCGAATCCATGCGGATATCTCTTGATCATCCTTAAGCGGTTCCAGGATAATCAGGTTGTCGATGCCTTCATCATTCGAGAAATACATCACGGTTTCCTGCTCCTGGGACTTGGCACTCAACCATTGGGGATTTGTGAGAGTCAGTCCGATGCGATCTGGGTGCTTGGAGGCCATGATCATATCATCCACATCAATCACATCCACTTGAAGCACGTCTGGTTCATTTAAATAGTGGCTCATCGCTTCCTGGACCAGAAAAAGATTTTCTAAGACCGCAGGGGCTCCCATCATCGCCAACGCTCGACTAAAGGAAAGTCCTCGAAGCTCGGCTGACTCCTGAATGGACCGCCGCTCCGAATACGCCAGAAACAATGAGGCCAAGGCCATGATGCCCAAGATCGCCGCAGCGAGCCCAAACGTTAATCGAAACCGCTGACTTCCCTGCCAGGCAGCACGAAATGTGGACAATATGGAGTGTGTCACGTCGGTCATGGCCTGTTTTCTGTTATTCTCCGTTTCATCGTCATCACGTAAACGGTCCCAACTGAGATGAGTTTTCTAAGTAGGGCCTGTTGAATTATTAAAAAATTCATTAATTTCCTGCCCTGCGGTAACCCCCCCCTGACGATCAAGAAAAATGAGGGAGTGTTCAAAAAGCATGCCCTCGCGGAGGCGGGGGTCCGCTTTCTCAACCGCCCAAACCCAAGGGCGCCAAGACGCCCTTTTCCACGGCCAAGGCTGCAGCCACTTTGGCACGCGGAGCGTACGCACCGGTACGTGAGCGCGAACGTCGCGAAGAGCGACAAGTTTGTGAGCCCGAAGGCGGCAAAGGGGCAAGAACGCCGCTGGCGGATCCTTCGACAACCCTCAGGACATGCTTTTTCAACACTCCCAGGTATTATGTGCGCGTTCTCGGAAACCGTCTACCTACTCGGAAGATGGAACACCAATTTCGGATTCAACCAAAAGACCTGTTCGTTCCTGATGAATCAGGGGTTGAATGTGCAGAGCAATATGCCCGTCACGGTCAACTGCGTGGATGTTGGTGTAGTCTCCAACTGCCGGCTCGCTCCACTACGGCT
>JAYWMS010000364.1:0-3083 GCA_035873215.1 Nitrospirota bacterium
TGCCGTACCGGTCGTCTCAATCGTCGGGTACACGAATGCTGGAAAATCAACATTGCTGAATGCCTTGACGCACAGTCAGGTGTCCACGAAAGACCGTCCCTTTGAAACATTGGATACCGTGAGTCGTCGGCTCCATTTGCCAACGGGAGATGGGATAATTCTCACCGATACCGTGGGATTTATTCGAGATCTCCCGAATGATCTGCTAAAGGCTTTTCGTACCACACTGGAGGAATTACATGATGCGGATGTCCTGTTGCATGTGGTGGATATCAGCGCACAGGACTTAACCCAACAAATTGATGCGGTTGATACAATCCTTCGTGAGTTAAAGTTGGAAGATGTTCCACAAATTATCGTACTCAATAAGTGTGACCGAGTGCCTCCGGAGGAGGCAGAGGCCTTATGCCGGCGTCAGAATGCGATAGGGATTTCAGCTACCTCTCCCCAGACGTTGGATCCGTTGCGGACGGCCATAGCCGATTCAATCAGTCAAAAGGTTGGTCTCGTGTCAGATGTATCTGTACGGGAGTATTGAAAAAGTCCGTCAGCAGCGTTCTCGCTCCTTTGTCATGCTCACGTACCGGCTAGTACGCTCCGTGTGCCAAAAGAGTTGCGGCCTTGCTGAACGGGCCTTTTTGAACACTCCGCATTGTTCTTGATTGTTGCACGGCCTAATGGCCGCCCACGAATATGGTAAAAAGTTGAATAATTCAACCGCGTTGGTGAGTGTAATTGATCGAAAGAATTCCATCTCGTTTTCCTCGCCATAGCCATTTTCGATGATGGCGCATGAAAAATCCAGGTGGGAGTAGGTGCGTAAGGTTGTGGGAGGTTCTAACCTTAAGGATCGTGCTCGGCAGATGGTGAAGAAATTGAAGCGGTCGAATCCCGAAGGGGGAGTCGAACTTCAGCATGCGAACGCATTTGAACTATTGGTTGCGACGATCTTATCGGCTCAGTGCACAGATGAGCGAGTCAATAGCGTGACGCCGGCTTTGTTTGCTCGCTATACTGATCCGGCTGCTTTGGCACAGGCGAATTCTCGTGAGTTGGAGAAAATTATTCATCCGACAGGTTTTTATCGGAATAAGGCTCAGAATTTGATAAGGTGTAGCCAGCGGCTGGTCGAGGCCTATAACAGTCAAGTGCCGCATACGATGGAAGACCTGACCACGCTCCCTGGCATCGGGCGAAAAACCGCAAATGTCTTGTTAGGAGCATGTTTTCAGCAGCCTGCTATCGTGGTAGATACACATGTGAAACGGGTTGCCAATCGGCTGGCGTTGACGACCAGCTTGGATCCCACACATATTGAATATGATCTTCAGGCCTTGCTTCTACCGAAGGATTGGACGAGTGGCGCTCAATGCTTGCTCTTACATGGACGTTATGTGTGTGTGGCGCGAAAGCCTAAATGTGATCAATGTGTGATTTACCAGGATTGTACGTGGGAAGATAAACAGGTAGTGCCATGTTGAAGAGTATGACCGGTTTTGGAAAGCGTGAGGCTTCCTACCGAGGCATTACCTATGTGGCAGAAGTGCGGTCTGTGAACCACCGATTTCGGGAAGTGGTCACGCGCGGGCCTCGAGGCATGTCCCGCATGGAAGACCAGCTCAAAGCAATTGTGGCAAAGCAGTGTAGTCGTGGACGCATCGAAGTGAATGTATCCACGACCATCGGCTCAGAACTCCCAAAGGCTATGACGCTGAATCGGGGGTTGGCACAACGCTATCACCACATGCTGCGAGAATTACAAAAAGAATGTAAATTACAGGGGTCTATTGATGTCGCCTTGCTCGCAAGTTTTCGCGATATCTTTCAATCGGGTGATAACTCGGAGGATTCCAAAAAGACTGATCCTCTCATAAAGCGCATCGTTGCGGGAGCCTTAAGTGACTTAGATCGGATGCGGTGCGTTGAGGGCAAAGCCTTACACAAAGATATCAACAAACGGTTGCAAAACACTCGGGACTCCCACCAGAAAATTCAGCGCCGTGCCCCTCTGGTTGTGCGTGGCTATTTTGAGCGGATGCAAAGTCGGATGACGGAACTTCTGGGGTCGGTTGCACCGGATGCGGCTCGGTTACATCAAGAGTTGGCCCAATTTGCCGATCGCTGCGATGTCAGTGAAGAATTAACGAGGCTGGATAGTCACGTCGAGCAGTTTGCAACCTTGCTTAAAGGTAATGAACCGGTGGGGCGACAATTAGATTTTCTCCTGCAAGAAATGGGTCGAGAGGTGAATACCATTGGATCGAAAGCAAATGATGCGGAAATTTCAAAGCAAGTGGTCTTTGTAAAAAGTGAACTGGAAAAGATTCGCGAACAAGTGCAAAATGTGGAGTGATCGTTCCTTCGGATAGGAAGGCCGAATAAAAAGTCTGGTATGGCGCAACAAGGACTATTGGTGGTTGTTTCGGGCCCATCAGGGGTAGGGAAGAGCACCTTGTGCAAAACCATGATCTCCAATGTGCCCAAAACCAGTCTGTCGATTTCTTGCACAACTCGACAACCTCGTCCTGCTGAGCAGGATGGAGTGGACTACCATTTTCTGGAAGAAGATCGATTTCGTGAGATGATACAACGGGACGAATTCGTCGAATGGGCCGAAGTCTATGGAAAGCTCTATGGTACTCCTAAGCAACAATTGACCCAGGCGATGGACCAAGGCATTGATGTCTTGTTGGATATTGAGGCGCAAGGCGCGCGGCAGATTATGGATCGTTATGCCGGAGCCGTCTATGTGTTCGTGGCACCTCCGTCGTTGAATACCCTACGTACACGGTTGTACAGAAGAGCAGGGGATTCAGCCGAAGAGATTCAACGTCGGCTACAAAAGGCCCAAGACGAAATTGCGAACTATCGCTCCTATCATTACCTCATTCGAAATGAAGATCTTCTCGAAGCGTCAAAAGAATTGGAAGCCGTCATCCTGGCCGAACGGATCAAAACCCAACGGCTTGATACGAGATGGCTGATCGAAAATCGATTGGTAGAAAATCCTGAAAAACCTGATTCATCATCTGCGAGCTATGTCTCGTAACCAAAGGAGCTGCTGGAATGACAGACACACTTTC
>JAYWMS010000429.1:0-1678 GCA_035873215.1 Nitrospirota bacterium
AAGCTATGAAAACCTGTTGAAAGTGTTCTGGCGCAATATTGATCCCACGACCGCTGATCGTCAATTTTGTGATACCGGAACGCAATATCGGCCTGGCATTTTTTATTTCACGGAGGATCAGCGTCGCTTGGCGGAAAGCTCAAAGAAAGATGTTGAAAAGCATAAATCCTTTTCAGAGCCAATTGTAACCGAGATCACAAAGGCCGCTGAATTTTATCCTGCAGAAGAGTATCACCAGGACTTCTACCAAAAAAATCCGATTCGTTATAAGTTTTATCGTCTTGGATGTGGACGGGATGCCAGGTTGGCCGAACTCTGGGGTGAGTCTTCACATGGTTGAGGTCCTATCACGTTTGGCTCTTAATCGATGAGCCATATACTGGAGGGAAAGCTTCTTTATGATATCACTGTTCCGCTCTCTTCCGGAACAGTGTGTTTTCCAGGGGACTTGCCTCCCAGTATCACCAGGCAATCAGACGTGGTGAATGGTGACAGTCTGACAGCTTCATACCTGAAAATAGGCTGTCATGTGGGTACTCATATCGATGCACCCTGCCATTTTCTGGCTGGAGGCTTGACCGTAGATGCTCTACCGTTGGAAACGTTTTATGGTCCTGCAGAGGTCGTGGATTGTCGAAATCAGATGGTGATTACGGCAGCATATTTGCAGTCACTTTCCATTCCCCCAGCGCGCCACATTCTCCTACAAACAGATAATTCCGCCCTTCTGCATCAACCGTCTTTTCATGAAAATTATACAGTGATGTCTCCCGAAGGTGCGTCGTACCTTTGTACGTTATGTCCCCTGTCCATTGGGTTCGACTACTATTGTCTCGACCCTCTGGCGTCTGATAAAGGTTTTCCCGCACATATGATTTTTGCTACGGCTGGAATATCAGTCTTTGTCTGTCTTGATCTACTGAACATTCAGGAGGGCCAGTATCTCTTTGCTGGATTTCCCCTACGATTGGAGGGAGCAGAAGGATCTCCAGTCAGAGCGTTGTTAATTGAAAGGTAAAATGATTGGTGGTAATGCTCGGGGATGCACTCGAATAGATGTGAAGCACTACTTTGATTTAACCGTGGCGGAACGCAGTTTTTCCAATGTTTCGCGGGCTTCGGGTATGAAATCTTGCCGGTTTTGTTTTTCGGCATATTTCAAGGCAACCTTTGTCAGTTGAACAGCCTCTGGAAAGTCCCCTCGATCGGCAAGAAATTTTGCCAAAGTCAGTCGTGCATTAATACACTTTGGCTCTTTTTGTATCACAAGGCGTAACATTTTTTCACCGCGCTCAACATCTCCTCCGAGTATGCTGGGAAGCCTGACTAAAAATGATCCCTTTGAGGAAATGGCATCCAAATGATCAGGTTTCAATTCTAGTGTTCGATCGAGAGCCGCCATCATCTCTCGAAATCCAATGATTGAACTGAGGTTTTCTCCATCAATTCGTAGCTGCTCTCCAAGCGTGCAGAATAGGGCATAGTGGGCATCCGGATAGTGGTCATCTAACTTTAGGGCTTGTTCCGCAAGGTCCTGACCCTTTAGGAAATGTGCTAGACGAATATCACGTTCTTTGGCACTGCGACCTTTGTTGCATTCCGCCAGGGCTTGTGTGCTGAGTTCTTTGGGAGAGATTATTGCGAAGGTATAGCTAGGAAGAATTATGGCAATCAGGAG
>JAYWMS010000390.1:0-2969 GCA_035873215.1 Nitrospirota bacterium
CTATCCAAAGGATGACACCCCAGGATGCACAAAAGAGTCTTGTGCCTTTCGGGACGGACTGGATGAAATTCTGGAAAATGGCGCAATCGTTGTTGGAGTGAGCCCGGATTCTGTGGCTTCACACAAAAAATTTGCAAAAAAATTCGATCTGAACTTTCCCTTACTGAGCGATGAAAGCAAGTCAATGCTGGAGGCGTATGGGGTATGGAAACAGAAATCAATGTATGGTCGATCTTATATGGGAGTCGAACGGACCACTTTCATTATTTCCCCAGACGGGAAAATCGATGAGATTTTTTCGAAGGTCAAAGTCGATAACCATTTGGAAGAAGTGCTGGGCGAATTGGATGTTATGCCTTGACTACGATACGAAAGGCGCATGGCCTAAAGGTTTAATGAAGAGGGGCGTTTTGTGCCTGAGGGAATGGCGGGTTTTGCAATCGGTCAAGATCTTGACGAACGAGTCCTAGTCCGGTCACGCAGAGTTCAAAATTGGTCGAGAGTTTTTGAAAAAGGGCACGATGCTCTTTAAATTCGCCCTGTTCAAACGTCGCGACAATGCCGTATGAGCGTTTCCCTGCCTTAACATAATCCACCAAGTAATCCTTGTGATACACGATTCCTCTGGCTTTCAAGAATTTCAAATATTCGGGAAACAATCCCATGATGAAGAGTGTGAGGTCACCGATATGCCGGTGGATTTCTCGTTCGCGTTCCTGGGGTGAGCATTCGTGCAGGGTCTCGGTTTCATAGAGCAATTCCACGACCGTTTCAACGGATTCTCCTTGTTGGTTTTTAATGTGTTGAAGATGGTCGATGTGGGAAAATTCAACAAGAAGGTTGGAGAGATAATCTGTCACGTTAAAATCCGGCCATCCTAACGTTTCAGTGAAACTTCGTTCGGTGAGCGTACCGAACAATGTTCTGAGTGGATGATGTCCAGGAACTTGTGTTTCCATCATCGTCCTCCGCTAAGTGTGTTCTAGATGAAAAGCCGAGTTGCCCCCTTCTGATTTGCTCTGTCCCTTATCGGTTTACGAATACCTTCAACTTAACACATGGTAGTTTTTTGTCGCCTGCGGCTGTCAAGTAGGAAGGTCACCGGCCCATCATTTTGCAACGTAACCAGCATTGAAGCCCCGAACACTCCTGATTGAACTGAGAGTCCCTTCCCCTTCATTTTGTCGATCGCCATCTCATATAAGCGCCTGGCGATTTCCGTCGGTGCGGCCTCCTCGAAGCTGGGTCTCCGTCCTTGTGTGGTGTCACCAAGGAGTGTGAATTGGGACACTATGAGGATGGCGCCCTTGATGTCTATGACAGAACAGTTCATTTTTCCTGCTTCGTCAGAGAAAATCCGAAGCACCGAAATTTTGCCTACCATGAAGTCCACATCAGCCTCGGAGTCCCCTTTGGCGGCTCCAAGCAGTACCAGGAGGCCGTGCCCGATTTGCCCGACAACCTTGTGGTCCACTTCCACAGTTGCTGATCGCACGCGTTGAACAACCGCTTTCATGATTTCCAGACTGATTTCGTGGGACGAAATTGTGTTGGCCAATAAACTGTTTGATGCCTCCTAGCCACCGTTACTGCTCTTTGCGTGACTTCCTGCCCAGTTTGCTTTCAAGCAGTTGGCGACAGACATTCAACTCGTCGGATTGATAAAGCATATGGATGCCAATGTACCCGACCATACTGAGGCCAATACCCAGCCCGAGTACTATGCTCTTCAGAAGCCATTGCTCTGGCTCATGCCAAACATCAAAGTTGGCGATTCCCAGACATGCCAGAACAACCGGTATTGTGGCTAACACTGAACGACCCAGTGATTTTCCAAGTCCCCCCCAATCGATTCCGCCAAGACGAGAATTGAGGACCACAATGAGGAAAGTGATGTTGAACATGGCTGAAAGGGCTGTGGCTAGGGCTAGACCGACATGGTGCATTGGTTCCATTAAGGCCAAAGCAAGGACGATATTCATGATCATGGCCGCGACGGCGGCCCAAGCAGGGGTCTTCGTATCTTGGAGGGAGTAAAATGCCGCAACAATGATACGAACGCCGGCAAAAGCCCATAAACCGACGGCATAGGCAAGGAGGGCCGCTGCGGTCCCGGCCGTATCTGCAGCAGAAAAAGCACCGTGTTCAAAAAACAAATGGACGATGGGCTCACGGAGTAGAATGAGCCCGGCCATCGCCGGGAGGATAATAAAACCAATCATCCGCAACCCAAAGCCCAAGGTGTTCCGTAATTCATCGAGTGAGCCTCGGGCAGCTTGTGCAGACAAAGTCGGCAGGATCGCAGTTGCAAGAGCGACTCCAAAAATTCCCAAGGGGAATTGAATGAGTCGCATCCCGTAAAAAAGGTAGGTAGGGCCTCCTGCATAGAATGAGGCCAGAATCGTACTGACGGTAAGGTTTATCTGCGTGACGGACATCCCCAACAAGGAAGGAATGATCAGCCGTCCTATGCGTCTCACTCCGGGATGCCCCGGCTCAAATCTCCATTGAAACAATAGTCCCCGTTTGTGCACACCGGGGAGTTGAATCACAAACTGAGCCAGTCCTCCTATGACTACGCCAATAGCGACGCCGATAACCGGGTTTTCCAACAACGGAGCAATGAAAACGGCCGAGGCGATAATACAAACATTAAACAATACTGGGGCAAACGCGGGGGCGGCAAAGGCTCGCAGGGAGTTGAGGATACCCATGGTGAGAGCGGCCAGACTAATGAAGATGAGATAGGGAAACATAATCTGGGTGAGCGTGGTGGTCATACTGAGTTTAGCAGGATCGTCATGAAACCCTGGGGCAACCAACCAAACAATCGTGGGGGCCACCACAATACCAATGAGTGTAATGAGAGTGACCAAGGACAGGAGCGTCGTAAAGACGGCGCTGGCCAGCTCCCAGGTATCTCGTTTATTTCGAAGCGTATGGTACTCCGTGAAAACAGGAATAAATGC
>JAYWMS010000442.1:0-2345 GCA_035873215.1 Nitrospirota bacterium
CTTCACCCGTCTTCCCTATACTTTTCTATTGGGCCTTTTCATCAACGGGATGGTTTTGCCCCTTTCTAAGACTGAATGATGTTCATTGACCAAGCCAAGATTTTCGTAAAAGCCGGGAAGGGAGGAAACGGAGCGTGTAGTTTCCGGCGAGAAAAATTTGTCCCCTTTGGAGGACCAGATGGGGGTGATGGTGGTAACGGCGGTAACATTATTCTCCAAGGCACCACGCGCATGACGACACTATTGGATCTGAAGTACCAACGACATTACGAAGCCCCAGCCGCGGGCCCAGGCGAGAAAGCCAATTGTCATGGCCGAAACGGTGCAGATACGGTCATTACGGTTCCGCTAGGCACCATCATTAAGAATGAGGAGACGGGCGAGGTCATAGCCGAAATTTTGGAAGACGGCCAAACAGCCATTGTTGCGCACGGAGGGAAAGGAGGACGTGGCAATTCGCGCTTCGCCACGTCTACCAATCGAGCCCCTAGAAAATTTGAGGAAGGAACGCCTGCTGAAGAATTTTGGCTGCGGTTGGAGTTGAAACTATTAGCCGACGTAGGACTCGTCGGGTTTCCCAATGCCGGGAAATCCACGATGATTTCTACTGTATCCGCAGCCAAGCCCGAAGTGGCGAATTACCCTTTCACCACACTGAGGCCCCACTTAGGGGTGGTGTCTCTTGGTGATTTTCACAGTTGTGTGATGGCCGACATTCCCGGAATCATCGAAGGGGCTCACGAAGGAAAAGGTTTGGGAATTCAATTTCTCAAACATATCCAACGCACAGCAATTCTCCTGTATCTCGTCGACATCTCGGAATGGTCGACGGATGATCCCGTGCACAGCTACGCCATCCTGAAACAAGAACTCACGGCGTTTGACCCGGAACTCGGCGAACGACCCTTTGCCGTGGTGGGTACAAAAATCGATGCACAAGGAACCGGCGAAGCACGGGAAAAACTACAGTCTTATTGTCAGGATGCGAATATTCCGTTTTTTGCGATATCTTCGGCTACGAGAAATGGACTGGACTCACTGCTGGATTTCATCAGCACTCAGCTCACAAAGGTGAGAACTGCATCATGCGAGACAAGTTAATTTCCACGGCCACTCGTCTCGTGGTCAAAATCGGAAGCAGCATAGTGGCTTCCCGAACATCCGGTCTACGCGTTGACCAAATACAGCGATTATCTCAAGAATTAGCGGATCTAAAGACTCGTCAACGAGAGATCGTGATCGTGACCTCCGGAGCCATTTTGGCCGGCATAGACAAACTGAAGCTCAAGCACTATCCGCAGACACTTCCCCTGAAACAGGCTACGGCGGCGGCAGGACAGAGTCATCTCATGCATGCCTATGAAAAAAGCTTTCAAGAGAAGGGCCAAAACGTGGCTCAAGTATTATTGACACACCAGGACTTGGCCGATCGCAAACGGTTTTTGAATGCGCGACACACATTGACAACGTTACTCGATTTACACGTCATCCCCATCGTCAATGAGAACGACACGGTTTCAGTCGAAGAAATCCAGTTTGGCGATAACGACACGCTCGCAGCCCAGGTTGCACATTTAGTTGACGCAGACCTCCTCGTCATTCTTTCCGACGTGGATGGGCTGTTCACCGAAGATCCCCGACTCAATCCCCAAGCAGAGCTTATCGCTGAGGTTCAGGAAATTACACCCGACATTGAACAACGGGCTGGAGTCTCAAGAACTCAGGAGAGCAGAGGAGGCATGGTCACTAAGGTTCAAGCCGCGAAACATGCGGCTCAGTTCGGAGTTCCCACACTAATCATGAATGGCGAAATACCCAATTTGTTCGCCCACATTTGCGAGGGAGGAAAGGGGGGCACCTTATTTTTGCCGCAAAGTCGTCCTCTCCAAAGCCGCAAGCATTGGATCGCATTTACGTTGCGTGCCAAGGGAAGTGTACTGTTGGACGAGGGCGCAGTCCGAGCGCTCAGAGAACGGGGGAAAAGTCTTCTGCCATCAGGCATTTTTGAAGTACGAGGGGATTTTCTACCCGGTGACCCCATATCCTGCCTCGATGCAAACGGAAAAGAATTTGCCAAGGGTTTAGTGAATGTTTCCTCTGAAACTCTCGCGAAGATCAAGGGGCACAAAACCTCCGACATTCAGCAAAAATTTGGCACCCAAGAGTACGAGGAAGTCATTCACAGAGACAATTTGGCTATCCTGTAATCCCTGTGACCCTGGAAAAATAAACCGTGAGACGGAACTCTTAAATCGCCTTCAATAAAAGAGGTCACGTCCAACAAACAGGTTTTCCTTCCACCCATCACGGATAACCAATTACGGATTTCACATCACATTACGTAT
>JAYWMS010000469.1:0-4391 GCA_035873215.1 Nitrospirota bacterium
CGTGGAAAATAGTGAGTATGAGAATTTATAAATTGAAAGCGTAACGTTCCTGAGGGTTGCTTTTCCAGATTCATTGATGGCTTTTCCTAGGATCGAATACATCCTTTTCTGAAACTAATCTCATCCTTCAAGGTTATACCATACCTTTCGTGGGAAACATCAGTGGAGGTGGGTGTTTTGTGGATTGGGAAATTGTGTTAAGGGAGTGACCTGGAGTTGCGGGGAAAATTATGATTGGTGAATGGGTGAGAAATTAATCTTTTGTGAAACTTCTAATTGTAGATTCAAGAGAATAGAAGGGTATTGGAAGATGGCCTTTCAATAGATCATAAGATCATACCCTTGATCGACTAGCGAACTCTCCATAGAAGAATTGGGTGTTTTGAAAGGAGGCACATTGCACAAAAAGCGGTTCACGCCCCAAGCCTATACTTCACTTGGGGCATTCCCGGATGATTGGGTTCCTTTTGGTGTTCTTGCCATTGAGAGACTCTTATTCCCCTCAATGGCCCAACTACTTCTCCTTCTCATAGTAAACAGTTGGTGCTTCGTTATAATTTTGCGATTTCCCTTTGTTCCATGGCCTGGATGACTGCGGTGTTAATCTTGGCTTCATCCACCGGTTTGACAAGATAATCCAGGATCATTCCGGCCTTCATCAAGTTAGAGACTTTTTCTGTTTGTAAAAGGTGACCTTGCATTCGGCCCTCATATTGCACGACATTCCAAAGGAGTTTGGAGGCTGCGCCCCCCAGCATTTCTACACCCTCACTCTTATATTTCCATATTGACTGAGCCATTCCCGGGTCTCCTGTCACATCGATAATCAGGTTCACCCCTTCCTGCGCAATCAGGTTGTCAATGTCGTCCCAGACTGGAATGCCCAGTCCACGGGCACGTGTCAATCCAGGTGCCGAAGGAAATTTGTCGGCAATGCCTACAATTTCAATTCCGGTAAGATGACTCAATAAATCCAAAAAAGCCGACCCACCTTTTCCAGCCCCCAAAATGACTACCCGTGTTTTTTCCTGCTTGTCTCCATCGAGGTCTTCTAATCCCGTTAAGGCAATAACGGAGACACGAGGATGCTGTTTTTTGAAATGGGAGATGGCGTCCATTCCCTTGGGGTTGTCGATATCGGTAATGATGACATCCACGACCAGTGGATTCTCGCCTTCGCCGATTGTGTGAATAGCTTTCTCCCCATTTTCTACTTCAATGACGTCATACCCGCCTTTTTCAAGCAGTTGACATACCCCATTTCGGATAGTGGCGTCTTCTTCCACCACCATCACACAACCATTTGTGGACCCACTAGATCCAAAAAAAGACGATGACTTGGGACCTGACATGAGACACCTCCTTGCATTTCTGAACTTCCCGAAACCATTTTGAGAAGTTCAGAATTTTAGTGGTGACGCGGTACACACGAAAAAGCCCCTCCGCTCGGATAGACCGGAAGGACTTTGGCATGGTTCAAATATCCTGGGACTGAATTTGATGACGTTATCCCATCAATAACCCCCTTTATTATAAAAAATCATAGGCCCCTCGGTGGAGGGAGTCAAGAAAAATTAGCATCAGGAGGATAGCTGCCCAATGTAATGCGGTTCTCAGGGGAGGAATAAAAAAAGTGAAATTTCGTAAAAAATCATGACAAACGGAGAAGGGCTGGTTGGTCTTGCTGATGGACCTTCGCTAAGGAATCCTAGCCATGAATTTGGTCTACTGGTAAAGGTTCAGTGCGGCAACACGTTGGTCAATCTGGGCCACGACTTGATTATATCGTGGGCTATCGACGTTTCCAAACTGTTGTGCAAATTCGGCTTCAGATAGCCCTTCGGGTAAGTCCTTGACCATTGGCATCAGGTCTTCTTCGCGTAATGGCCGAGCCAGTCGTTCTTGCAACTGACCCGCATGCTGAGAGGAGGTGAGACGTTGCCCGAATATGGTGCCTGCCTTGTCAGCTCCGAGATCGGAAAAGCTAAAACCGCTACCCCCGCGCGAGTCTTCCACTTCCTTAAACACTCCAATGGCATTTGAGATAAGATTGCCGCCAGCCATCGAAACGGCCGCGGAGATGATGAAGTGTTGAGGGAAATCTCTTCGGTCATAGAGTGTCACCGTGTGGTAAATGGGTTGTGGCCACTCCTCAGCTTCAGGAACCATGCGTTTGAGCCCTCGATGATTGATATACGTCGAGAGCAACACAATGACGGCACGATTTTCTGCCACGGCGTCATTGGTTTTTGAGCGATCCTGTGCCAAGGTAAATAGGGGCGGGAGAAATTGTGAAAGAGACACGCGTACCTTGGGTCCAATATTATGTGTCACCTCCGTAAGTTTCTCATGATAAGCTTTCAGTCGCTGGCGATCGTCCTGTGAGACGAGGGCATTTCGTACAACATCCGTAATTTTCGAATCCCACTGATAGGTGACGTGTAGTTGATTGTTCTTTAGAGCAATGGCATGAATCACCTCGCTAGCTTTTGGTACGTTCGAGGCCGCGTATGCCTGATTCAGCCCCATCTCCAATCCTTGTTCTGCCAGCCATGATGGAATAGGGAGTTGCCCGATTCGTAGATGCTTGAACCTCAGGTCATGTGTGGATTGGGCGATTTCTACATCGACGTTCAAAAATTTTCCCAAGGGACTTTTGGGAATTTGGAGGGTGGCTTGCGTGGCTAAATGACCGTCTGTGATCGTCACGCGAGCGCCCCCCTGTCCCAGGAGGTTTACTAGGTAGTTTAATGCCAAACTGAGGTCTTGCTGATTCACCGTCATGGTCTTGACCATGCCGTCTTGTAGCGTGCGTGGGTCATGTTCTTGAAACAGGTGCTTGGCCCGTTGGATTTCATCAGGCTTCAACTGTACCTCTCGTTCGATGAGCGGGCGATCTTCAATGGCAAGATAGACGCCGCCCAGGACGGAAACCGGGATCAAGACTAACAGCACAATGACAAATTTCATGAGCCACTTCATGGGTAGGCGTTCCCATCTGCACGGGTTAAGTTGTGAAAGGGGCTCCGCATATGTGACTCGCGTGATTGGTGGAAGTTTCGACTGTAAGGCTTGTCGGTCTTTGGTTTATGTAGCTTAATGATGGGGCATTGGACACAAAGGAGCGGGTATGAGACAAATGATTTTATTCATGCATTGAATGAGAATGACCATTTCATGTAGGCTCAGCCATCACATATCGTTGATCTATTAGACTTCATCTTAACAAGGTGGTGTTATGGAACAAGCAAGCGGAAATGATCCACAAAAGTCAGTGCTGCCGCCAGCACCCTCCGACGTCAGTGCATTTGTCGGGCATGGGGTCGAGTTTAAGGGAATGCTCACGTACAAAGGGAGCGTGCGGATCGACGGACAGTTCGACGGAGAGATAGAAACCGATGATACGTTGTTTATCGGAGATCATGCGATGGTCACGGCTCAGATTCGGGCCGGATCCGTCATCGCCAGTGGGCGAGTCACCGGGAACATCACCGCGCGTGAACGGGTGGAACTGAAATCCCCGGCTATCATTGATGCATCGCTGCAGACCCCGAACCTGTCAATCGGGACCGGGGTGGTGATGAATGGGGACATCACGATGCGTGGTCCCGGCACAGTTACTCCTGGAAAGCCGGAGGTCAGGCCTGTTGCGGATGGAACCGATTCCCTGGGACTTTCCGGTCAATCCTCGTCAACAGCACCTGACGATGGAAGTCGCGCCGAAGGGAATGGAAGTCAAACATCGACGGAAGACCAATCCAAAAAGAAGAAATAACCTTGCTGATGGCGAGATGGAAGACCATATACTCTCGCCTTGCCGCATTGCGGAATTGCCTGAAGTCGGGAGTTCGGGCACACCAAGCGGGCTAATTCGTCTGCAATAAATTTTCCACAGGGGTCTGTTGGATGTTTCTCTGACATGGTCCATACATGCCCTAGGTAAAATCGATATCAGCGGCCCCCAGGGAATGGTCAAAAAAGTCCGTTCAGGCCTGTCCTGATGCCTCGCCAAGGAAAGGCCGCAGTCATTTTGGCGTGCGGAGCGTATTCCCAGTACGTGAGCACAGCACAAGGGCGAGAACGCCGCTGGCGGCTTTTCCCAACATCCCCCCTTTAGGAATTGTCTACTTGGCCGTAGTACCTCACTGAACCCCAGCACAAAACGTACAACGTTGACCACTGGCGGAAGAGGTCCCAATAGAAGGCGCTTCATGCGTACTTTCTTGACTCACAGCCGATTTGGCACAAAACGAACACAGTTGGGTTCCCGACACCTCAGGTGCAGAGGTAGAAGCAGCCGGGGCACTCATGGATGTACCTTCGGGAATGGCCTGCTTGGCCAGCGTACTTCCCTGAACCCCAGCACAAAACGTGCAACGTTGACCACTGGC
>JAYWMS010000516.1:0-5764 GCA_035873215.1 Nitrospirota bacterium
ACAAAACGTTTCCCCACGACGTATCTTTCATGCCCAACTCTACCTCTACTATTCCAACGGCCTCTGTCATAGGAGCTGGTGCCTGGGGAACCACACTGGCACGCCATCTCGCGCAACAAGGCAAGATGGTTCATTTATGGGCCCATGAACCCGAAGTCGTTCATTCGATTTTGTCGAAACGAGAGAATTCTTTATTTCTTCCGGGTGTAGCTCTTCCTGAAAACTTGATCCCTACGAATTCACTGAACGAAGCCATTCACAAGGTGGATTTGATACTCCTAGCAGTGCCCTCGCACGTGATGCGGAAGATTGTGCAGACCCTCGTTCCCTTACTCTCTAGCCCAGTGCCACTTGTCATCGCTACGAAGGGCATTGAAGAGGGCTCGCTGAAACTCATGTCTCAAGTCCTGAATGAGATTCTCCCGCCACCCTGGACACAGGGTATCACCGTATTGACTGGGCCAACGTTTGCCGCGGAAGTTTGTCAACATAAGCCGGCTACGGTGTTATTGGCAGGGCAGGATTCGACTTTGACTGCAGACCTTCAAGCGGTGTTCATGTCGCCGTCCTTCAGAGTATACACAGGCACCGATCTGATTGGAGCACAATTAGGTGGGGCGTTAAAAAATGTCATGGCCATTGCCGCAGGGGTGGTCGATGGCCTGGGGTTGGGCATGAATGCACGAGCTGCATTGATTACACGGGGCTTAACTGAAATTATTCGGCTAGGACTGGCCTTGGGAGGCGATCTCCACACACTATACGGGTTGTCCGGATTGGGCGACCTGGTGTTAACTTGCACCGGATCGCTGAGCCGGAATCATACGGTAGGATTCAAACTAGGGAAGGGCCAAACCCTTGATGCAATTCAACAAGATACGAAGACCATCGCTGAAGGTGTGCGCACCACACGTGCTGCGGTGGATCTTGCGATGCACCTACAGGTAGATATGCCTATCGCTCAAAGTGTGTATGCAATTTTGTTTCAAGGTAAATCTTCTCAACAGGTGGTAACGGATCTTATGACGCGTGCCGCTAAAGAGGAAGCTGTTCTGTCTTCAACGAAAACTGTCAACTAACCAACGGTTTTGAAAATATTCGATCGATGAATGCCTCAACACTTCGAACCCTCCTTCAGCAATTGCAATCGGGCAATCTCTCGATTGATCAGACCCTTGATCGTTTGCGCAATCTCCCGTTTGAACCATTGGGGTACGCCAACGTGGATCACCATCGTATGTTGCGGCAGGGAGTGCCGGAAGCGATATTGTGTGAGGGGAAAACGGAAGCGCAGGTCTTGGGCATTGCACGTGGAATCCTCAAACAAGGCGTAGCGGTCATAGCGACGCGGGCCGATTCCAAAATCGCGCGTGCGTTGAAGGGTCTTCACAAAAAGGCCGTTCATCATCAAGCAGCCCGCATGGTAATCATTCAACAGAAGCCCCAAAAGGCCCAAGGGGACATCCTCATACTCACTGCCGGCACAGCGGATATCCCCGTTGCGGAAGAAACCAAAGTCACGGCTTCCGTCTTAGGTAGCCGGGTCGAATTGTTGTGTGATATCGGTGTTGCTGGTGTCCACCGCTTGTTACATAACCTGGAGCGAATTCAACAAGCACGAGTCGTGGTTGTCGTAGCAGGAATGGACGGCGTGCTTCCAACTGTCGTTAGTGGATTGATCGATAAACCTGTCGTAGCTGTACCGACCAGCCAAGGATACGGCGCCCATCTGGGTGGAATCGCGCCACTGTTGACGATGCTCAATGCTTGTTCTGGTGGCATCGGCGTGGTCAATATCGATAATGGATTCGGAGCAGGATATCTTGCGCACCGCATCAACATGTTACCTGGATGTTGAAGGGACTGTTGAAAAAGCCGGTCCTGAGCAAGATCGAAGGGTCCGCCAGCGACGTTCTCGGGTCATTGTCGAGCTTCGCGCCGTTCGCCCTCACATACTCCATGTACGGTCCGGGCGCCAAAGACCCTGCGGCCCTGCCCGTGGTAAAGGGCGTCTTGGCGCCCTCGGGTTGGGGCGGGTGAAATAACGGGCCTTTTTGAACAGCCCCTTATCCCTCCTGACACCTGAGGGTGTAGGAAATAGGAAAGCGGCAGCCTCTTTGAAAGTTTTTCGAATTTTTCAACAATACCTTTAAATTAGCCGTCCTGGGCGAAGTCGAAGGTGTCTTCGGTTGCGTTCTCTGGGAACGTAATCCGTGAACCGTTGTGAATAAGTGTTTTTCTCTTACGCATCACGGATCACTCATTACCGATTACGAAAGAGGCCCTTCTTTCAACGGTCATGGGACAGACTATGCGACAGACTCCCTACGAACGGCATTGGACTTTTTTCGAATTCGGATGTTACCGAGTCTCCTATTCAGCCGGCAATTGTTCAGCCATTTCATCTGGGGTGGACTCTACCTCTAGTTCGGACTCCTGGTTTTCTCCTGGAATTGTACTCGCACTCTCCGCTTCTTCGGCATGTGTTTCATCCGACACAAAAGGGGTATGTTCGAGGTGGGCGTCACTCTTACCTAACTCTTCCGGGGCCGATACCTTGAACGTGCCTCTCGCTCGTAAGGACACGATTTTTGTCCGTGGGTTTCCATCTTTATTCGTCATCAATTTGGCACGAATTTCGTATTTATAGTCACCTTGCCCCACATATTCTTTGGTTTGATCCCTTCCATCCCACAAGAGCGTCGTCTTAAGACGAGGTTTTCCTCCATCTGTTTTAATATCCTCTATAGGGTGACGATTGGAGATAAACCGGATTGATCGCTTGGTGGGAAGACTGATGAGTGAAGAGACTTCCAAAAGGTCCACACCGCGAAGATTTTTGGGAAGTTCTACCTCCACGGTAATGGCTAAGGGCCCATTCCCTGGCGCAAATGGCATGGGATCCGTTGAGATATCCAAGATTTTTAAGGCCGGAATATATCTTCGTCGTTTCTTGGCCTCACTCTCGTCTGAAACCCATATCCCGGCGATAAACATAAGACACATCCCATACACGATTCCTCGAAACAACATAGTTCCTCTCACAGCATAGCCGGTAAAAATGGTGTTTGACTCACTGATTGTACAATGGAAGGGCCCCTGACAAGTCCGTATAGTCTCAGAATTCCACAAGGGCCGCTAGTTGATTGTACACGAAAAGAAAACTGAGTCCAGCAAGTTCAAGCTGTTGAGACTCGTGAGTTTCGGGTTCCAACGAACATATGGCATATTGTCATTTATCCAAAAATCTCGTATGAGGTAATGTGGACATATTGCCAATACGTGACAATTTGAGTTAGGAACTTCATGCACCTCCACTTTGACTGTTTCTCGGGCATCAGCGGGGATATGATTCTCGGGGCCCTCGTTGACGCCGGCTTGTCTCCCCGGGCCCTGCGGAAGGGACTCCAAGCGCTTCCAGTTCAAAACTACCGCCTCAAAGTCAACAAAGTGTATCGGGGACCGATTCACGCCACGAGAGTAGAGGTGATAATTCCCCCCTCTGAGACAAAGCCACTCTCATGGCTTCAGATTCAACGCGCCTTGAAACAAAGTACCCTTCCTCCTTGGGTGAAGGCGCAAGCCATCACAGTGTTTAACCGTTTAGCGAACGCCGAGGGCAAAGTGCATGGAGAAAGTCCGGCAAAGATTCACTTTCATGAAGTGGGTGTTATTGATTCATTGGTTGATGTTGTCGGCGGCCTTCTGGGATGCCATCTGCTTGGAGTCACCACCTACTCTGCTTCCCCGATTAATGTCGGTTCGGGAACGGTTTCCACCGCGCATGGGCTATTGCCGGTTCCCGCACCAGCTGTGGCCGAACTGGCTATTGATGTGCCGATCGGTTCAAGCGGACCCCAGATTGAACTGACTACACCAACCGGTCTGGCCATCTTGACGAGTCTGACGCAACGGTTTGAATCTGTCCCGGCAGTCGTCTTTAAAACCATCGGGTATGGTGCCGGTGCCGCGAATCCTGAAGGTTGGTCGAATGTCTTACGTGTGTTTCTTGGCGAAACACCATCAGGCCAACCATTCAATGCCGATCAGGTCATGCTTTTAGAAACCAACATTGATGACATGAACCCGCAATTGTATGAAGGGGTGATGGAACAGCTTTTCGAAGCCGGTGCGCTGGATGTGAGCCTCACCCCTATTATCATGAAGCGCGGTCGGCCAGGGATCATACTTTCTGTTCTAGCAGCTCCTCATCACACCGGAATACTCACGCAAACGATATTTGTAGAAACAAGCACGATCGGAATTCGGACACAACTCATCAACCGTCTCACTCTTCCTCGCATAATGAGCACGATCAAGATTGAACAGGGTACCGTTCGTATCAAGACATCAACAGTAGGCAACAAAAATAAATCCACTCCCGAGTTTCGGGATTGTCTGGCCATCGCCAAAAAATCGGGACGCCCCGTTCGCGATATCCTAGAAGAAGCCATCAGAAAGCTGAAATAGGTGGGCTGTTGAAAAAGCCTGTCCTGAACAAAGTCAAAGGGTCCTTCAACGGAATTCTCGCCTCATTGTCCCGCTCACATACTGGGCTGTACGCTCTGCGTGACAAAGCGGCTTTGGCCTTGCCCGTGGAAGAGGGCGTCTTGGCACCCTGGGGTTTGGACGGGTGAAATGACAGGCCTTCCTTCGGCAAGGCACAGGACGGATTTTGGACAACCCATTTTCCTTCTCATGAAGAGAACCCCGCCGCAAGCCACGGGGAATAGGCTTTATTTAAAGAAGTAGGACAGTACTAGCCATACTCGCACTATCTTAATACCTATTTACTCATTTCATATACCTTTATCAATGGGTTCTGATCCAAAACACAATTTACCAGTCCTTGCCATTACGATGGGGGATCCGGCTGGGATTGGTCCGGAGATCATCGTCAAAGCGCTCGGCTCCGCAGCCGTCTGGCGGGTGTGCCGTCCTTTGGTTATTGGATCTATTCCTGTAATGGAACGTATGGCTAAGCATTTGAAAAGTTCCCTTAAGGTCATAGCTGTACTGGCATATCCAGACTCTACTCATCCGAATCCCATTCGAAAGGGTTACCTTCCTGTCCTTGACCCTTTCCACAAACCATTGGGATCAATTCGCATGGGAAAACCCGGCAAAGTAGCTGGAACTGCAGCGGTGAGATGCGTTGAAACAGCCGTTGAATTGGCGGTCGCTCACCACGTGTCCGGAATCGTGACTGCCCCGATTAATAAGGAAGCCATTCATCTTGCCGGATATTCCTATCCGGGGCATACCGAATTACTTGGTAGTCTGACGAGCACGAAAGACTTTGGTATGATGCTCCTGGGGGGACCGTTAAAAATTGTCTTTGTGACCACGCACCTGTCGATCCGGTCACTCCCTAAGACACTGACAACCGAACGGGTCGCGCGTACTATTCGTCTCGCTCACGACGCAATGAGCAAGTATTTTGGCGTCCCTCATCCAAAAATCGGTGTGGCTGCATTGAATCCTCACGCCGGGGAACATGGTCTGTTTGGAGATGAGGAGCAACGCATTATCGGTCCTGCTACGACACGAGCCCGACGAGCAGGCATGAATATCACTGATCCGCTTCCCGCAGATACCTTATTTGGGAAGGCCGTACGCGGGGAATTTGATGTGATTGTCGCGATGTATCATGATCAGGGACTCATTCCATTGAAAACCGTGGCGTTCGGAGAATGTGTGAATGTGACCATCGGCTTGCCCATTCTTAGAACTTCCGTCGACCATGGCACGGCATATGACATAG
>JAYWMS010000519.1:0-3680 GCA_035873215.1 Nitrospirota bacterium
CAAGGTCTTGGCTAGGCTTTGTCCCATGTCGGCTAAAAATGCGCCTAGGCGGGGCGCTTCGGCTAAGACGGTCGAATCTAAATTAACAAGAGAAAACCCCTTTTCCGCAAGTTTCTTGCGTATTCCGTCCAGCATATCGAGACTGTTCATATTCTTATATTGGGGATTGCTACTCGGATAATAAGTCCCCAAGTCACCTTCTCCCATTGCCCCTAGCAAAGCGTCGCACACGGCGTGGGTTAACGCATCGGCATCAGAATGTCCATCCAATCCATGGGTGTGAGGGACCGTAACTCCGCCGAGTATGAGGGGTCGGCCTTCACACAATTGATGCAGATCATAGCCAATTCCAACGCGCATAGACGATTTCTTCACAGTCAAAGGCCAGCAATGAAAGGTCAGTTGAATATTTCTCTCAGAGTGCTCATACATGCCCTAGGCAAAATCGATGTCAGCAGCCGAAGGGAATGGTCAAAAAAGTCCGTCCAGCAAGGCCGCAGCCTTTTTGGCGCGCGGAACGTACTCCCAGTACGTGAGCACGGCCAAAGGGCGAGAACGCCGCTGGCGGCTTTTTTCAACATTCCCATGAAGAAAAATGATACAGAAAGAAGGAAGAGATGAAAAGAGATGAGGTCCTAAGGACAAGAACGTCCCATTTTTGCGTTGAGAATCGCTTCGCCAATGAGCAGATCTTCCGGACGAGTAATTTTGATGTTTTCCGATGTGCCTGTGACAATAGCCACGGGGTGGGCTAACTGTTCAACCAAGAACGCGTCATCTGTCGCCTCACACCCAACTGATTGCCCTTTGCGATGGGCCTCTTCTAAGAGAGCTTTTCGAAATGCCTGTGGCGTTTGCGCTAGCCACAACCCCTCCCGATCAAGCGTCTTCTGGATTATTTGATCACTCGTTACCCGCTTGACCGTGTCTCTCATAGGAATCGCAACGATCGCAGCTCCATGCTTATCCGCAGAATCCACGACACTAGTCACTAACGTCACCGTCAAAAAAGGGCGTACCGCATCGTGGACGAGGATAATCGAAGATTGAGGGTCAGCCGCTTTTAATCCGTTATAGACTGAATCCTGTCGCCGGGGCCCTCCAGCTATCACTTGGGTTACTTTTTTCAAATGATAGAGAGGCAGCACCTCATGACAGCAATGATCCCGATCGTCTTCAGGGACCACAACGATTACTTCCGTGATGCACGCCGCTGCATCAAAAACACGTAGCGCATGAATGAGAAGAGGAATGCCACCTAAAGAGAGGAATTGTTTGGGAACGTCTGTGCCCATTCGGGCGCCACGTCCACCCGCAGGGACGACCGCCGTGACCCCACTAACCACGCGCGAAGCTCAGCTCATCACGATCGGATTCCTCCTTCAACCGCGTGAAGATCATGCGACCTGCACTGGTTTGGAGGACACTAGTCACTACGACATCAACATTTTTGCCGATGCACCGCTTGGCATTATCCACGACCACCATCGTTCCATCGTCTAAATACGCGACACCTTGCCCGGATTCCTTGCCTTCCTTCAACACAAAAACACGGATGGTCTCACCGGGCAGAACCACGGGCTTAATCGCATTCGATAAGTCATTAATATTGAGAACACGCACACCCTGCAGTTCAGCCACCTTATTAAGGTTCAAATCGTTCGTGATAATCCGTGCCTGGATTTTCTTGGCCAACTCCACAAGCTTCGCATCCACTTCTTTCACGTGTGGAAAGTCTTCTTCCGTAATGGTGACTTCAATATCCGCATTCTTTTGAATGTGATTCAGGATATCCAGACCTCGCCGCCCACGCGCACGTTTTAAACTGTCCGCCGAATCGGAGACATGTTGAAGTTCCTGAAGAATAAACTGTGGAATGATGAATCGACCTTCGATGAAGCCCGTTTCACAGAGATCGGCGATACGACCATCGATTATGACGCTGGTATCTAATAACTTGGCAATCGGCACAGTCCCCTGTTTGCCCTTGGGGACTTGGCCATCTGAGGGTTGCCCCCAATCTTGACTCTCACTAGAACGAGCCCCAACAATGAGGCCAAAATAGGGCAACACCACAAGGGCCACCAGTGTGCCGAACTGCGACATAACGGAGGGTTGAGGAAACACATGACTCGCGGCAAAGATTAACATGCCGGCCAAGAAAACACCCACACTAAAACCAATACCGCCATGGACGGTGATGGCGGTCGGAACCTGCTGAAGCGCGCGTTCCACTATCAAGATGGTCGTACTGAGCAAAGCACCAATCAAGCCACCGATTAGAAGAAAGTCCTCTCCACCAGTGCTAGCTGAAAAACCAACCCCAAATCCTAATAAGATACTGATGATGAAAAAAATGGCCCGAAGAGCCATTCTCAATCCCTTTCCCTGTCTTCAACCTGGCCATATTTCACGTCACAACATCATGAATGAATGACCCAGGCCGTTATCACAGGATCGCCATAGATTCTTCCTGTAACGTTTGTTCAACAAATTCCACATCTTCCCGGCTGCCAATGACCAAAGGTACCCGTTGATGAGGAGATGTTGGTTGAATGGATGCAATCCTCTTAAACCCAGTACTGCCCAATCCACCGGCTTGTTCGATTACAAACGTCAGCGGGGCTGACTCATACATGAGCCTAAGTTTGCCTTCGGGCTTCTTCACCTCACCAGGATACAGATAGAGCCCACCCTTGAGGAGAACGCGGTGCACGTCAGCCACCAAACATCCTGTATACCGCAAAGAGTACGGACGGCCACTCGCGGCATCATCCGCTTGAAAATAATCAAGACACGATTGCATTGGCGGTGACCACTTTTCATAATTTCCTTCATTGACACTGTATATTTTTCCCCGCATGGGTATTTTCATATCAGTAGCAGAGAGGAAAAATTCACCTATTGTCGGATCTAAAGTGAACTGGTGCGTCCCATTCCCACACGTATAGATGAGCACCGTACTCGACCCGTATAAAACATAACCCGCAGCCAATTGTGCAGATCCCGGATGCAAGACATCCTCCACTGAGAATTCGTCGGAGGATCTGGTGAACCGATGCATCGAAAATATAGTTCCCAATGGTGCGTTGACGTCAATGTTAGACGAGCCATCCAGTGGGTCAAAAAACAATGCGTATTTTCCGGTTTCTGCAGCACGGGCAATCAAATACGGATCTTCCATTTCTTCTGATATCACAGTCCGGACAAGAGGACTCTGCTCAAAAACTTGGACGAAGGTATCATTCGCCTGCTGATCAAGTTTTTGGACCTCTTCCCCTTGCACATTCGTCTCTCCGGTGCTTCCGAGAATATCCAGTAACCCACCCTGCTGGAGATCGCGCGAGATCTTCTTTGCCCCTAAGGCAATTTGTGTCATGACAGCAGAAAATTCCCCGGTTGCCTCGGGATGCATTCGCTGGCCGGCTAAGATATGTTGGGTGAGAGAAATCACACGAGCCCCCGGAGTTTCTGAGAGGACGAAAGGTGACAGATTAAATTAGTATATGCTTTTTCTCAGAAATGTCGAGGAAGTATTTACTGGCTAGGAGGACTTTCAAGCATGGCTTCGATAGAACCAATAACCATGCGAGCCCGCATTTTCAAGGGCACGCGCGCTTGATCATTCGTGACCCAGACACGGATGTTCCCTTCATTCAAAAAGATTCCCCGAAAGGGCA
>JAYWMS010000010.1:0-3077 GCA_035873215.1 Nitrospirota bacterium
GTGGTCTTCATTACTAACACGGCGCTTCGTCGAGATTTCTGGTCACTAAATACCTTTGAGGTTCCACAGGGTTCGGGAACTGGTTTCATATGGAATAACCAGGGCCACATCGTCACGAACTTTCATGTCATCTATGGCGCAGATTCTATTCAGGTAATATTATCCGATCAATCTTCGTACGACGCGCGAGTCGTCGGCGTGGACCCAGACCACGACTTGGCTGTTTTGCAGATTCAATCCCCTCTGAAATCCCTACAACCAATGAAAGTCGGAACGGCACATGACCTGAGAGTTGGACAAAAGGTCTTGGCCATCGGCAATCCCTTTGGGCTGGATCACACTCTCACAACAGGAGTAGTGAGTGCCCTAGGCCGAACGATCAAATCACTCACAGATCGAACCATCGAAGGGGTTATTCAGATAGATGCGGCAATCAACCCTGGCAATTCAGGCGGGCCCTTACTGGATAGTTCGGGGAACCTCATTGGCATTAATACCCAAATTTTGAGTCCGAGTGGGGCATTTGCCGGTGTCGGATTTGCCGTACCTATCGATACAGTGAGTCGAATCGTGCCGCAACTCATCAGGTTTGGCCAAGTGATTCGTGCCGGTATTGGCGTCTCACTCTTTCCGGATTCCATCACAAAACGCTGGGGCATTGAAGGAATTGCGATTGCCCGCATAGAAACTGGGAGTCCCGCCGAAAGAGCTGGCTTGCAAGGTGCACGTGAAACACAATCCGGCCGAGTGCATCTAGGTGATGTCATCACAAAGGTAAATGGAAACCCTGTACACGTATTTGATGATTTAGGAAGAATAATGGATCGGCACAAGGTGGGTGACCGGGTAACACTCGAAGTCTACCGGAATGGCCGAGCCAGAAACGTTTCTGTGACACTGATTGCTTTACAGTAAAATAATCAGCAACTGCATAGTCCCATGCGACGGAGTAAACCATGAACACATGCCACGATATCTCTAGTTCACCATTCGAGCAAAACTCACGCTACCTGTCCTTCATGATCGCGTTCTGCTTCACGACATTCGGATGGATGTCCGCAGCTGTTGCCGGAGATCAACAGCTGCTGGTCGAAAAAGCCAAGCACACGATTGAAAGTTTTGCGACAGATCCCAACCTAACATGGTTTCAAGACCATGTAAAAGAGGCCAAAGCACTCTTGATCGCTCCCCAGGTGTTAAAGGGAGCGTTTTTCTTAGGGGTAGACGGCGGAAGCGGAGTTCTTCTCATTCGAGATGAAGAAACCAGAAAATGGAGCCAACCGGCGTTCTATACGCTGGGTGGCATTAGTTTTGGGTTTCAATGGGGCGGGCAAGCCTCCGAACTCATCCTCATGGCACGGACAAAAGGTGCAGTCGAAAAGCTCTTTTCTTCATCATTTAAGCTCGGCGGGGACGCATCTATTGCGGCAGGACCATATGGAGGAGGTGTGGAGGGAGCAACATCTGCCAATTTACAGGCTGATTTCCTGACCTTCTCAAGAGCGAAAGGTGCGTTTGCCGGCATTTCGTTTGAAGGATCGCTTTTGAAAGTCGACGATGAGGCGAATGAATCCTACTACAAGAAAAAAGGGGTGCGTCCCGTGGATATTTTAATGAAAGGTTCGGTGAGCAATAGCAATTCGGCAGGGCTCCGCGGGGCTGTTACCAAAGCTTCCAAAAAACGCTGATCCTTCACCACACTTCTTGATGAAGGTAGACAGTACCAGAATTCTCGCTGTTCCTTTTCAGTTTCTAACAGACGGAATGAGCACAATTTGGGTATCCTTGCAATCCACTGTCACTGTATCGCCGTCTTTCACCTCCCCCTTGACCAACAACTTTGCCAAGGGAGTTTCCACATCATGTTGGATCAACCGTTTCAATGGACGCGCACCATAGACTGGATCATACCCTCGCTTGGCTAAATCAGCGATAGCCGTCGGCTGAATTTCTAGAAGAATTCTCCGATCCTCTAACCGTATTTTTAGCCGTCTCAATTGAATATCGACAATTTTGCTCAGTTCCTCTTGAGTCAGCGGATGGAAGACCACAGATTCATCCACCCGATTCAAGAATTCTGGACGAAAATGATTTCGAACTTCCCCCATCACGATGCGTTGAAGTTCAGCGTACGACAGTCCGCGTTGTTGAGCATCAAGAATCTCTTCACTCCCAATGTTTGAGGTCATAATGAGCACGGTGTTCTTAAAGTCGACGGTTCGCCCTTGAGAATCCGTTAGACGACCATCATCCAACACCTGCAAGAGAACGTTAAAAACATCATGATGAGCTTTCTCGATTTCATCCAAAAGAATCACGGCAAACGGACGTCGTCGAACAGCCTCCGTGAGTTGCCCACCTTCTTCATGTCCCACATACCCTGGCGGAGCCCCGATGAGTCGAGCCACAGTATGCTTTTCCATATATTCAGACATATCAAGACGTACGAGATTGGCCTCATCATCGAAGAGAGTATGTGCCAATGCCCTCGCCAATTCCGTTTTTCCTACCCCTGTTGGTCCAAGGAATAAGAAAGAACCAATAGGACGGTTCGGATCTTTGATGCCCGATCTCGCGCGAAGCACAGCTTCGGCCACGGCTCGGACACCTTCTTCCTGCCCAATTACTCTTTTGTGCAACAACTCATCTAAGCGAAGAAGCTTTTCCATTTCTCCTTGTAATAATCGACTGACAGGTATTCCAGTCCAACGACTCACGACATCAGCAATATCTTCCTCATCCACTTCTTCTTTCAAGAGCTGTGATTCACCTTGTTTCTGGCCCAGAGCATCTTCTTCTCCCTGCAGTTCACTCTCTAGACGAGGTAACGTGCCATATCGCTATTCGGCGATACGATTCAAATCATAGTCTCGTTCTGCCCGTTCAATTTGATGTTTCACATCATCAATCTTCTGTCGGATTTGCTGTAAGCGGCCTACTGAAGATTTTTCTGCTTCCCATTGCGCAGTTAATGTATCCAGCTCCTTTTGTTTTTCGGCCAACTCCTCCTCTAAGGTCCCTAACCGTGAAACACTTGCTGCATCCTGCTCCTTTTTTAACGCCTCTCGTTCAATTCC
>JAYWMS010000027.1:0-5287 GCA_035873215.1 Nitrospirota bacterium
CAAAATCCAACTAAGCCAAGTAACGTGAGTATGAATAGTTTATGACATGTGTGGTTCATGATGACCTCATTTCAGGCGAAACTCTCAGGACTATCTTCGAAGCATAAAGGCATTGTATTCATTTTAGCCTGTCGTTTCCAGGAAACAGTAAAATTCTCGTGTTCGGCTATCTATGGATAGGCGAGGTAGACTTGATTCCGAAGGTGGCTTGATCTTATGGGCTTTGATGTCCGGTTGCTGTGGCTCCAATACTCAGGAGTCCCGCTGCGGCACATGCTTCATCAAGCTGAGCACCTGGAGCTCCTCCAACCCCGATACCGCCGACTACCATCCCGTTGAATACAATAGGAAGACCTCCCCCCAGAATTAAAATCTTTTCATTCATATCGCCTAAGGCCTTAAGCGTGGGTGCCCTTGCGATTAATTCAGCCAGATGCTGGGTAGACCGGCGCAAGCTGGCAGACGTATACGCCTTACGCGAACTGCTATCAACTGTATGTGGTCCTGCACCATCCCCGCGTAGCAAGGCTCTGATATTTCCGCCCTGATCGACTACGGCAACGCTGACGTGATATCCACCTTCTTCACACTTGGTCATGGCGGAAGCCGCCGCTTTTTGTGCCAATCTTAATGGAAGGATAGTTTCCTTGGGGAGACTCTCGGCTGCAGCCCATGTAGACATGCTAGCCAGAATGATACAGGTCGTGAAGACTTTTGAGATGATACATTGCCATTGGTGCAATCGAATCCTTGATGTGATCATGGAGTGTTTCCTTGTTCCTGAATGTCAAGAACCCTAATCCGTGTTTGCCCGTTGGGCAGTGCCGGTCATGGGTACAAAGGAGACAGGCATTAAGGCTTGTTGCTCAAATCCGTGATGCGTCTTGGTCATCATAATCAACTCTTGCGGAAAGGTGCCGATAGGCGAGATCAGTCGTCCGCCCTCCTTGAGTTGATCCAGCAATGGCTGCGGAACGTGATCCGGAGCGGCTGTTAATATCACGGCATCAAACGGCGCGTGGTCGATCCATCCCTCATAACCATCTCCAGATCGGACTGTAATATTGTTGATGCCAAGTGCTTCGAACGTGAGCGTCGCTCGCTCGGCCAGCTCCGGCACGATTTCAATCGTCCAGAGGTGTTTCACGAGTTGCGCTAAGATCGCGGCCTGATACCCGGACCCCGTACCAATTTCCAAGACAGTTTCCTGTGGTTGAAGCTGTAAGGCTTCCGTCATGAAGGCCACGATATAGGGCTGAGAGATCGTTTGTCCAAATCCGATTGGAAGTGGATGGTCCTCATACGCGTCACGGGAATCTTCGATAGGAACATACTTATGCCGTGGAACGATTTTCATGGCATGGATCACGGCAGGATCAGAAACGCCACGTGCGAGGATTTGCTCGCGAACCATGTGATCACGTTCGGCTTGTCGTTCAGTTGAATGTCTAGGAACATTCATCTCAGCATCGGAAAGGGAACAAGGTAAGCACGTATACCATCCAAGGACCGTGAGTATGAATAAGAACGTGAAGTACCGGGATCTCACCGGCATCTTCTTGCCCTCAAGCATCGAAAGACCAAACAACTGACTGTGGCATGGCGTTATTCCTGTTGCAACCAGGCAGGGTGAAAATCGATCATGAGTCGAGTCCCGTACGTGGGACCATAATCTTTTCGGTTGATTTGATCGTTCCATGTCTCAAAGGTCAGGTGCCAAACTCGAAATCCTATTGAATAGTATCGTTCCTCCAGCGCGTCTCCCAGCAGATCAACGTAAATACCCGAGTCGATCGTGACTCCAGCAAAGATTTCCCAACTGGAGGTGTTGTCTTTAGAGAACCGCCCGAAACTCACGGAGCCCTGCGCAAGATACGATTGTGGAGCAAGTGCCCGAAAGGCTGCGCCTGAGTAAACCCGACCGTATCGAGTCATAGCTGATATCCTCACCATGTCCAATAAGGTCGTCACCATGCTGTCCGGGTGGCTCCAAGTCTGGGCTATGGGGCGGAGGATTGGCAAATTCCGCATTCCAGCTCGGCCCCATACTTCGTGATAGAGACTGCCCGTCGAGAATCCCAATCCGGCGAAAAGCACGTTGTTGCCCCACCATTTCGTCAATGATGCATCTACCATGAAATCAAATTCCGTTCTCACGCTGCCAACCGGGACTTTGGGGATATTGAATAAGAAGTCATGGACAAACTCGTTCTGGAAAAATTTTGTCGGTTCGTTACTCGTTGGCCCCGCACCGAGAGTCAGGTTGGTATGCCAGCCTTTGCCATAGGGCAGTCGATGAGTCCAGCTGACAGATCCAAAATTCACGCCGATGGTCTCTTTGATGTTGTTGAACCGTTGGCCTTCTCCATTAAATTCTGTGAATCGGTTAAAGGTGAAACCTGTCGAGAGTTGTGGTTGTTGATCGGGATATCCCAAGGCACCCCAGTGAATGCTGGGTCCGGGAGTTTCCCCACGGGCGCACATTGGCCCTGTCACCAACAGGGTGCAAATCAATCCAATATTTACCAAGAAGAGATGCGGGAATTGCCTGTCAGTGGATGATTTCATGAAGGACGCATTCAGAACAAAGTGGGCTGTTGAAGAAAACCTGGACATTTACTGAGTTTCCGTAGTGTAGGGAAAATGGGGAGAAACCTCAATAAAAGCGCAGGCGATCGCAAGGGAGAATTCTGAGATTTTGAACTTCATCCCTATGCATTTATGAGACAATTTTAATCTTCATTTAACTTGAGCTTCATGTTTAGGGAGTACAGTGCATCCAGGTGACTAGAGGAGCTGGCTCTTACTAGAAGCATCCTTATAAAAGGGAGGTATTGAAATGATGCCGATAAGAGAAGCAAAAGGCATTGAGACAGAATTGGGTGTTGATCTTCAGGAAGTAGGAGGGGTGTCATCTCTGGAGCGAAGGAGCTGTCACCGGTGTGGAGGGTTTCTTGCACAGGATTGGATCGTCTCACTGGGTAACGATGGAGGAGATGTTGAAGTGTTAACGCATCGTTGCATCCAATGTGGAGAAAGCTTTGACCCCTTGGTTCTTCGAAACCGTTATTCGACAATCGCGCAGCCACGAGGAAAGACCAAGAAAAAACCCCGGACTCTGATACTGGCCCATAATCCGTGAGATAGGCCGCCACACAAACTCGTTGATGATTTGATTGTACGTTGAAGAGGTCTTGTCCGAACCTTGGGGATAATAATGAAGCGACAGATTCTCATAGTGGAGCATGATGAAACGTCTTCATCCCTGTATGGGCTTTGGTTGCAGGGTATGGGAATCGCGACGATTCATGCGTCTGATGGTGCCGAGGCCATGCGTATCCTTCGGACGCAGTATGTGGATGGGATCATTTTGGATCTGGACGTGCCTATCATGAATGGACTCACCGTGCTGTCGCAGCTTCGTCAACGATTCGCCGACATTCCCGTGATGGTTGTTGCCGATGTGGAATCGACGGACTCATTGCTCGAAGCATTGGAAAGTGGTGCACAGGATTATCTGACCAAACCGGCGGCTCATTCGCTGTTCTCCCAAAAGTGTAAACGAACCTTTCTGAACACCCAGGAGTTGGAAGAAAACTTTCGAGTTGAGAAAGACAGAAGGTCCACGTCCATGACGCGTATTCTGATAATTGACGATGAAGACGACCTTCGATTGTTACTCAAGGCCCTATTGGAGTCGCATGGATACGAATGTGACGACGCTCGCACGGGTCAAGAGGGTTTGGAGAAAATCGTCGCAGGCGGGGTTGATTTGGTATTACTTGACTACCAACTGCCCGTTTTGGACGGTTTGCAAGTATTACAAGCATTGGCATCAGAACCACCGCGACCGTTTCCTCCCGTCATTATGATGACGGCGAATATGAGCCCAGCGTTGCATGAGAAAGCGATGCAAGCCGGTGTCAAGCAGATTCTCTCCAAACCGTTTGAACTGGACAGTATTCTTCTTGCAGTTGGACGAGCCTTAAAACACTGTCCTTCATCTTCAACATGTTTTCAAGGCCCCCCGTGAGCGGGAAAGCCAGGTAGGGTACCCGTGATATGCCGCTGTTCCCCAGCGATCGTCAGCCGAGGTTTTTCTCTCCGGCGACTCTATTTGCCTTTCCCCTCATTCAATCTGCACCTTGAATCTTTCCAGATTTCCTCTTTCTGCTCGGCTTTGAACGGTTCCGGCCTGGACTCTTTTGAGTCTGCTGTAAACTGGAAGAATCATTTTCCTTTGAATAAGCCCTCCACCATTTTCTTGTTAAGACAGCCAAGATCAGTCCTCCACCAATAAGCAGAATCAGCCAATCCATTACCATCCAATCTTCCACTCCTACATTCGGACGAGTGGTGGTCAATACGGCAAGCAGAAGGGTTGCGACGGAGGTTCCTAAGTACAGGAAAAATCCTCGCCATCTTCCCTTTGGGCTGGCAATGTGAGGATACAGCAATGCCAGGAAAGCAAGGGGAAAGCTCAACACGGATATGACTGTGGCCAAAAGAGATAATCCGTTCATTTTCCGTCAATGCCTCCGCATGCTCTAATTCTTTGAGAGCTGAGTGTACCCGTGATATGACCCGTGGAACAGCGCTTGGGAAATGCTATTGGGCACTTTATACTTGGCAATAGGCACTTTTGTGAATTCGTTGCCGTCATATCCATTATCGTCTAGGTGACGTTGTTCGATTATCAATTATTTCCGAATCATGAATATCCACCAATCAGCCGCGCTCCTTCAAGCCTTGAAGGAGCCTGCATTGTATAACCATCCAGTGACACATTGTCAGATCCTCGAAACTCATATTTCATGGGTGCTCCTCACAGGACCGTTTGCGTATAAGATCAAAAAGCCGATTGATTTGGGGTTTGTGGATTTTACTACTCTTGAGAAACGACAGACCTATTGCCTGGAAGAAGTGCGTCTCAATACACGACTCGCACCGGAACTATACCTTGGTGTCGTTCCCATATCGGGTTCTGCCGAGGGTCCAATTCTTCATTCGGATGACCAGCCGATTGAATACGCCGTGCAAATGCGTCAATTCCCTTTGGAGTCAACACTCGACCACGTGATCGCCCGCGGAGAATTAGAACACAAACATCTTGATCAATTGGCGATCGATATTGCCCGATTCCACGCGACGATTGCCGTGGCGGATGCCACGAGTCCATTTGGGACGCCACAGATGATTTCCAAGAATGTCCTGGAGGTGATTGAGCAATTTTCCCATAGGCGTGACTTTTCCCTTCTTCCTCAAAAGTCGGGTCGAGAGGTATTAG
>JAYWMS010000175.1:0-3042 GCA_035873215.1 Nitrospirota bacterium
ATTCTCGCCCCAGCCCTGTTGATAAAGGTGGTCTTCCCTTCCATATCCAGGCCGAAAATTTCTTCCTCCATCGAGTTTAAAAGAAGATGATTGCGGGTTGAGAGCTCCTCCAGGGTAGCGGCCTGGTGGAGGAGTTTGCGATTCATTAACAACAACATCAGCGTAAATCCCAGAATCAGGAAGGTACTGAGGATAGTGACTGTACTACCTAATGTGGAGATGGTGATTGCGTCTGAAAAATCTCTTACGTATTCATCCGTCTTCTGGAATGAGGCTGCAGCCATAGCAGTGTTGTGCATTGAGGGAATAGCCAAACCCATAATCGCGGCCCCGCCTAGGTTCTGCCATATCTTGGTTCTGCCCATCTGAAAGACGAACCAGAGTCCGCAAAGGGAAACCATGATGGTCATCAACACAGAGAAGGAAATTAACCAATTATTCCAGTGAATAATTGCTTGGAGGCGCATCCCCGCCATGCCGGTGTAGTGCATGATAGTGATACCAAGGCCCATGCTGCTGCTGCCTAGGATAAGAGTTTTTGCGCTCAAGGTGGGACGACTCACCACAAAAATCCCGATCCCGGAGCCTGCCACTGCAGCCAGATACGAGAGGACCGTGAGTGGAAAATCATAGACAACAGGAAGGGGGAGATGGAAGGCCAGCATGCCGGTAAAATGCATGGCCCAAATTCCAGTTCCCATGGCAGCAGCCCCTCCCAGAGTCCACCCCAGCCGATGCCATCCCCATTTGACCGCCCCGAACCCGTCCATATTGAGCACAGTGAGGGAAGCTATTATGGCAGTGAGAGAAGCTATTATGGCAATGAGGATGGATAGGCCGACCAGACCCCAGTCATAGCTGCTTGGTAAAAAGGGAATGGTTTCTAAGTTGGTCAACTGTTTAATTCCCCGGCGACTTGGTTTCTCTGGGCTACAGGTCCCCCTCCTATAGGGGGAGCTGCATCGTGTGCACCGAGTGCCGCGGCGAGCGGCCGCTGGATTCGAACCATCGTCCCTTGATTCTTCATAACGCGAGATTGTGGTTCCCTTGAAATTTTATAAGGCAGCCCTTTTCCATTTCGCATCCCGGTCTAGTCTGTCTCATTTTCAATGAAATATTAAATTTGCTATCTGGGTATGGAGTTCCTGCGCGTTGAACCTTTAGGGTATATGGAATATGAATCGGAAAGGCTTTTTCCGAGCTAAATTGGTGAAAAGATTATTTTCTTATAGGAAATTTTCCTACGAGGAGGGGATCAATTTCTAGACGTTACCTTCAAAGAAAGATGAGCACCGTGGCAGTCGCCCGTTCCATAAGCATCGGCCAACGTAGGTGTGACCCGCCCCCTATAATTCGGTCCAGTTTTCATCTCGTGATGGAGATGCTATATGGCACCGGAAAAGGAGGCACTCCATGGCACGGACGAGACGAAGCCCGGAGCTGATTCCAGATCGAAATTGATTCTTTTCATAAAAAGAATCTAAAAAACAGAACTTGAATTCAATCCCCACTCCTTCATGTCGCGATAAAGAAAGGGTGGGGAATTCTTTGGGCAGCTGGCCATGCACCTGCATTTCCAAACCAATCTTCACACTCTATTCCTTGGATGTCTCTTGTTTTTCCTATCAGGATGTCAGCTTACTCCCTATATTGGCGTTGTTGCATAATTCAAAAACCCAGCCGGGATTCCGAGAGCGTTCCCCGGCTTAATACATTCTCTCTGACTCCGGCATGCCTAAGCTCACCATTCGGTTCAGAACCATGCACTTAATCCACCCTTCCATTCGCTGATTATCAAACCGCCGCGCCCTGAATCGAGAACCAAAGATACGCTTAAACCGAAACACGGCATTCTCTGCCAAACTCTGTCGTGTACACCCACTCGCTACGCGCCAGGCATACCGGTCTTGCTGCTGAATCTGCCGAAGATTGGCATCCCGGATGGCCAGCGTTCCATGGGCGTTATCACACCTCATTTGCTTCGCGTTTCGCCGAGGGGGAATTGTAGCTTTCGCTCCGCGCTTGCCAATGGATTCATAGCAGGCCTTGGTGTCGTAAGCCCCATCGCCAGAAATCTGGCATAACTTACCGGAAATCTGCGTCAACAGCCGAGGTAGGACCTGACTATCATGCACGTTGCTCGCGGTAACCTCCACGGCCACAATCTCTTTCGTCTGCTCGTCAACTCCCAGATGAAGTTTGCGCCAGATACGTCGTCGACCACCCCGATGCTTGTGAACGTGCCACTCCCCTGCCCCGTAAACCCGAAGACCGGTGGCATCAATGACAATGTGACGGGGCCGGCTATTTGGTGATGCCAAGATCGGGACTGTGAGTGAGGCTTGTCGCCGACAAACTGTGCTATAGTTCGGGACCGGCAGGTCGAGTCTCATGAGACTCAGCACCGAGGATACAAACCCTTGAGCGGCCCGCAGGCTGAGGTGGTAAATACTCTTCACAACCACGGCGCATTGTATCGCCGTATCCGAGTAAATCTTGGGTGCGCTAGGACAATTGGTAGCCTGATTATTTCGCCACGTAGTCAGTGCGGCTTCGTTGATCCAGAAGGTAATGCCGCCCCGAGCAATGAGGGCCCGATTATAATGGTGCCAGTTACGAACACGGTATCGGAAAGTATAGGCATCTTTTGTCATGAGCCATTGTAACTATCCCCAGCCTCACTGGCCAATTGTGCAACAACGCCTCATATACTGATTGGGTAAGAGGAGACGAATGTTGAGAATTGGCAAGGTTCCCCTTTAGAGCAGGTGAAATAATCTGGAGTTAAAGGGGCTTAAATAATGGAATTAAACTTTCGAGAGAATCCCCACCTGTTCACCAATATGATTGATGCCATTGCAGATGGCGTGTTTACCGTTGATGCGGAAGGCAACATTGTGGCGTGGAGTTCCGGGGCGGCGCGGATCACTGGCTATTCCAGTGCGGATGTCGAAGGGAAGTCCTGTCATGTTTTAGAAGGACAGAATTGTAAAGGATTTAGCACACTCAGAGAATTTCTCGAAAATCCCTCTTCCTCTCCCT
>JAYWMS010000182.1:0-4956 GCA_035873215.1 Nitrospirota bacterium
CTTCGAGACGAAGCCACGCCTCGTCATGTGCCCCATGAAATATACAAGATTCGAGAAGTTCCCAAAACGTTGAACGGCAAAAAAATGGAATCGGCCATCCGAGATATATTTCAGGGAAAAATTCTGATCAACCAATCGTCCATGGCCAACCTGGATTGTTTGAAGGAATTTGAGGAAATCTCCTCCCGCCGGTTGGTAGTCAAGAGCGGGTGAATGGGAGGATGTCTTGCCTGTGAGACAAGGTGCTAAACAATGGAAGCCCCCAGGTCACAGGCATTTCGTGAAGCCTCCGGCATTGGCTCAGCGGAGATCGGGCTGAGCCAAAAACGGTAAAATACCATTCAATGAATTACCATGTTTGAGGCTCTGTCCTCCCCAGAATGCTGTGTGATAAAATCAAGATTCCCTAAAGGATGTCCTTGTTGCATTTCTTTCCGGATTTGATCCAGACCTAACCAGAAAGTGTAGATGGAGTTCAAGGCCTTCACCCCAGCGTTAATGAACTTTGTACAATCGAATTCCGGTTTGGAAAACGACTCCTTCAGTTCATCCAGAACGTTGTCAGCGTGTCCTTTTTCACTGTTAAAATGGAATAGGAAAAATTTCAATGGAATCGCCGAAGCGCCCTCCAGCTTGTTTTTTTTGTTATACATCTCTATCCCTGTAATCAATTCTTTCCAAAAATTATTGGCCTCGGAAGCGTCACCGTTTCCAATGCCCCAGGCAGCCCAAGTTTCGATGGCGTAGCTTGCGCCCCGGCCAACTTCACCATCCTTGTTGCCATACGTTTCTTCCAGCCCTTTGATAAACGCGCGGGTGGAAGAAGAAGCCGTATCCCAGCTTCCAAGCCTTTCTGGATTCAAGTGAAGGGGACGGGCGGTATCTCTCAGCCAATTGATATGGGCCCACTGAGTTTTGAATGTTTGATTTTCTGTGGAACCATCGGGACTGATTCTCACACCCAATTCGTTGGCCAAAATAAATCGTGCATGTGTTTCTGCTTCAAGGTCCGAGGCATTCAGAACCCTCATCAGTTGGGCCAGCAAAAACCACTTTGAAAAAACAGCAAATTGTTCAAACAAGTCAATCAACTGCCCTTCAGTCGCATCCCCCTTTTTAAACCATTTGCAATAGGGATTATCAACGATAACCGGGTGACCGTGGATTTCAACTTTCACATTCTCCCAAAAATCTTCAAAGCATTTTTCTTTTGGAGCATTCATGATGAACCTCCTGAACTAGGCATCAATAAGCCGACCTCTCCGGAATTTCCAGTCTCTATCCTCTACACGCAAAGAACCGAATAATCCCTCCTATCAATATTTTACTGCCCGAATAGAAAAGATGCAGAAACCTTTTCTTGAGAATTGTTTGTACAGGGGGTCATGTTTTTTGAATTTGGAAATCCCTATTCTGGTACCTCCCAAAGCCGTAACTGTTTGCATGGAGTAAAGAAGAGGGTTAGGCCAAGTAATGACTTAAACTTTTGGCTAAAGTCTGCCTATGACTCATCCCCACACATATTGAATATCTCGGTGGGAGATACAGAAAAGATAACAGGGTACTTTTGTTGATTACCTTCGGGAGAATAGCGATGGTGGGGTTATCCGAATCAAATCACCCCATGGCCAATTTAGGTTGTTTGAAGGAATTTGAGGAAATCAACTCACGCCGGTTGGTAGTCAAGGGCGGATGAATAAGAAGGATTCCTACTGTCAAGCATGTTATATCACTTGGCCGCATGCTGGCTTTTTTCTTTTCAGGCAGGAGTAGGCTGCCGAAATGGCGGCTCGGGATTGCTAGGTGCTTGCCAGCAGGAAGGTTAAACGCTGAAAGATGGCTGGGGGACCAGGAATCGAACCTGGGTTCTTAGAACCAAAATCTAATGTCTTGCCCCTAGACGATCCCCCAACCAGGCAAGCACCTTAGCTGGCTTGCCCCAACAACGTCAAGAGGTTTGGTCGTTCTGCCATGTTATGTCACCTGACCTTTGACCATCCAATGTCGATCATCAAACACGTCAATCAAGAGCCGGCTTAGGTTTAACTCGCCCAATTGCGCCGCTACTTCATCTTCGGTAAACGCACTTAGTAAGGAATTGTAAAAATCCGTTCTGAGCTGCTCGGATTCACTTGCCCCATATTGCTCGACTATGGCTCGAGCGGCTTCACAGGACTCGGGACGGAGTAGATCGATGACCAGCACCGGGACCCCTGTTTTCGCCAAGGTCTTGACGGCATACCAAAACTGTAGGGGATTCGGGACGTGATGGACCAAGCTATTGGACACGATGGCATCGACTGGCTCCTCCAGAGCAAGATCCTGAAAGCGTTGGCATCTTAACGTCAGTCTCTCTGGTGATCCTGCATTCCGTTTGGCTTCTTCGGCTAAGCGGATCATCGGCGCCGATGCGTCTACTCCTGTTACTCGCAGACCGGGTCGGGCCCGAATGAGACGAAGCGGAATGTCAGCGGGGCCACAACCAAGATCCAGCACATGGCCCTCAAGGCAATCCGGGTAGGCTGCTAAAAAGTGGTCGACAAAGGCTTGGTTCTCTTGCGAAAAGTCAGCCTGCGCGTAGGCGAGTGCCTGTTCTTCACCATCCATTATCTCTGGCTCGACCACTCGCTCCATCATCTTACCTTCTCCCATTCTTCCAATGTTGCTTTAACCGTCGGCGCGTGATGGTAACGGCCCCCCTCTATATGGTCAAGAACACTCCCAAAACTGAATGCAATTGCCACGCACCGGGTCAGGTCGTTGTGAATTTTGTGAATTTCGTGAATTGTCGAATAACTCAGCAGTCTCATGCAGGTTCAAAGCTCTTGCTATGGAGCTTGCTTCACGTTAAGGTCCCTGCCATCTATCGCGTTTTTCGTGGAGGGTCACAACGCATGGCAACCTATGCCATTGGTGATATTCAAGGTTGTTTCTTGGCGCTGCAGCGATTACTCGATCGTATCCAATTTTCGGCTTCTACTGATCGACTGTGGTTTGTCGGGGATTTGGTGAACCGCGGTCCTGAATCACTTGCTGTTCTCAGATTCGTGAAACAGTTGGGATCCGTCGCCGTTACGGTTTTGGGAAATCATGACCTCCATCTTTTGGCCATTCATACCGGCTGCGCATCATTACACAGAAAGGATACACTCCACGAAATTCTGGAAGCACCTGATCGTGAGGAGCTTTTAAATTGGTTAAGGTATCAACCACTCATGCATCGAGACGGCGGGTTCGTGTTGGTGCATGCCGGACTCCTACCACAGTGGTCCCTTGAGCAAGCAACGGGTCTGGCCCAAGAAGTAGAAGATGCATTGCAGTCAGACGATTATCATCTCCACATGCCGGAAATTTATCGATGCCCGAACACGGGATGGGATGATACCCTTCCTGCGCCTACTCGGTTAGGCGTTATTACTAATGTGTTGACCCGAATGCGCGTTTGTACCAAAGACGGCGAGATGGACTTTTCTTTTAAAGGACACCCTGACCGGGCACCCGATGGATTTTCCCCCTGGTATCAGGTACCGACGCATCATCCCCGACCTGATTCCATCATTTTTGGTCATTGGTCTGCCCTAGGAGTTTTAGTGACTGAACACCATTTGGCTATTGATGGTGGATGTGTTTGGGATCGTGCCCTCGTTGGTGTCCGCTTAGAAGACCGGACCGTGTTTCAAGTATCGTGTTCCTCTTAATCCTATCCAATTATGGATCGTAGACTTTTTCTTTCCTCCCACACGTGGTTTTTAAGATTTTATGACTTTCAAACTGTATCTAACTGATACAGTCGTGTATCTCTGGGATACAATTTTTCACTCTTGTGAAATGAGTTGACTCTTCTTCACCCGTCAGGGAGGACGTAACGCCAAGAAAATCACAATACATTCAGCACGTTCAAATATTTATCTTAGATTGTATGTCCTTCACACGGTAGGCATAAAGCTTGCTAGATAGATTTCCATAGAAAGGCAGGTTTTGTGAATCTTTGTGAAGCAAGGTCATATCTTTTGTTATGCCCCCCATCGGAGTCACCCTCGGATATCACCGTGACCTATATCACAGACTACACCACCCTTTTTCATTTACAAATATTCGAAATAACATAGTGGTCACGAATGGAGGGTGTTTCTGTGATCCACATTTCTGATTTGGTTCGATCCACAATTTCTTGAAACCATGACGGAGTCCTCTCCGTCGGGGAGTTAATCTTCGGTCAGTTTCTCCCAATTATCTTTTTTCCACCTCTCCCTTACGCAAGGAGGCGCCATGCCACTCAAGACATTCCTCGGTAAGACGCGACCGAATGCCGCACGGTCTACAGCACATGTTACGCACCGTACCCGAACGCGACCCCAACCCGTTGTTGCTCAGGTCCCTCATGGCTCGGTCCGTCATTGCCTCAAATGCCACGGATGGATGGTTGTTCAAATGGTCGATCTCTCCATAAAACGGGAAATTCGCTGCCTCAATTGCGGCTGGCAGCCCCAATATGGAGAGCGCACAATCAAAGAAACCGAAGAAGCTCGATCCATTCGACGTTTCACGGCGGAACTGTTTTCCTCCTCAGACCAAGATGAGATAAGTACCCCCTTAGAGGAGTCATTCAGAAAAATTGATTTTTCGAAGCGGCATAAGCAGACACGCAGAAAGCGAGTTACCTCGCGTTCATAAAGTCTCCCGAACAGCCCTTGAGTCACCGCACATTTCCGCAGACACTCTCTTGCGTCTTCCCTCCAGACCCAAGAGAGTGTCGTTTTTCTTCTTACATTCTCTTTCCTGTTCCAGACAACACCTAAGGCGCTATTAGCATTACTTTCAGTCTTCGTCCTTCAACCCTTCTCATTCTGTAACCATCTATTCACGCATTTGCTTCGATATCATTGTCACTGGTGCCTTTTCGCAAGACACCTCTGGACATTTTTGTCAGTACGCCTATGATTCATTAGGAATTCA
>JAYWMS010000213.1:0-2452 GCA_035873215.1 Nitrospirota bacterium
GCGCATAATCCATCGAGACATGAAGTCTTGTCAATAAGGAGCAAGAAGAATTACAACCTACGGAGGGATAGGAGTTGAAACAACATAAAACAACGAAAACCCGTTCGTCTCACGAGTCATCATTGGTACCGGGCATGACAATCATGAAGTGTGTTCGGGCTCTAATGGAGGTAGCTTAACCTGGTGTCTGAAGAGATGAAGCAATAGTATCCCGTTAGGTTGTATCATCAACAAACAGACCCTGAAGGCATATTTAGCATAATGGTTCAAACCTCTTAAAACCAGCACAACGCTTCACACATTGAAGGAGCATGAATGGCAAAGAACGCGCAATACATCTTTAACCAAACCCAGGAAAACCGCGAACGGGATCGACTCAAGCTGATCGAGCAGTACCACGACCCCAGAACCCGTAAAAGGTTACTCGCAACAGGGATCAAAGCTGGCTGGAAGTGCTTGGAAGTGGGACCAGGGGCCGGGTCCATTATGCGGTGGGTAGCCAAGGCGGTCGGGACAAAAGGGAAAGTGGTGGCATTGGATATCAATCCGCACTTCGTGACCCGAACCAGAAGTACCAACATTCAAATTGTGAAGGGAGACATTGCATCCACTACCTTCCCAGCGCACAGTTTCCACCTCATACATGCCCGATTTGTGTTGATTCACACACCAGCGTATCGAAGGGCGCTGGCCAATATGATACCTGCGCTTCGTCCAGGGGGATGGCTGGTCTTGGAAGAACCAGATTTTTCAGCAGCTCGTGTTGTAGGAGGAACGAAACGGGCCAAGCAGTCAGTCGAACGAGTGAATCGGGCTATCATGAAGATGTTCGAAGATGCCGGATTAAACCCAGCGTTTGGATTGGAAATCCCAACCCATCTTCAACAATTGGGAATGTCTCATCTGACCGTGGAGAATGAAGTGCCAATCACTCAAGGCGGATCGCCACTCGCGACAATCATGAAATTATCAGCCGCCCAGTTACGTGAGACCTATCTCGCGACTGGCGTGGTCACCGAATCCGATATCACCAGATATGATCGCTTCGCAGAAGACCCCAAAACATGGGCCATCTATCATGGAACTGTGGCGGTCAGGGCAAAGAAGATGTTTTCACAAAAACGCACAAAATAATCGGGATAGGACTAACAAGAAAAACCAACGGTTTACGAAGGGATCCTGGAGCGCACGGAGGATGAAGTAAATGGCATCTTCAGTCGTTGCATGATTCTCGTCCACAGGGTTTGATAGGTTTCTTGTCCTTGGAGCATTCCGCAGTAACGGCGGAGTAGCCCCTGATACGGGCCAGGGAAGGTTCTTCCTAACCACCGATGCCACGACCGTGGTAATCCATAGATCACCTTATTTAATCGTGCCGCAACGCTGAACTCCGACCCGAATTCTTGTATCACGACCGTTTCATATTCCTCCAATGGCGTTTGCGTCTTTCCCAGATATGACGTGATACTGCCAGCGGCCAACTGGCCTGATCGCACGGCATACAGAATGCCCTCGCCTAACAAGGGATCGACTAAATTCTCGGCATCTCCGACCAGAAGTGCGCGATGATGCACGAACCCACCATTCCAGCGCGCTCCCTTACCATTGGGATACCCCTGACAAATGGGAATCGGATGTCCAATGGGCTGTGGCACGGTCCATTTTGACAGGTCCGGATCTTCTCGCACGAACTGCTGAAAGCTGCGTTTGGGACGGCTTTCTCCCTGCACAAATTCCCCGACTCCAATCGATAGGCCATTTTTTTTGGGGAATATCCACCCGTAGCCCTTTTTCGCGGCATTGAGACTGATCACCGCCAGTTTGGAACTCCCGTTGGTGGCTGTACGATCAGGGGTGACAGGTTGATTCGTGACGTCAAACAGGATCTCACTTTCCAAGGCAGGGATCTTCCGTAATCGACGACCAGGGAACAATTGTTGTGCCACCACACTCATCGCTCCATCAGCTCCCACCACCACACGTCCGAAATATCGTCCTTTGAGTGTCCTGACTTCCACACCATCAGGGAGCGATGTGAGATGCGTCACCCCCTCGCCTTCATGTATTACCGTGCCCTCGGCTTGCGCCTTGTTCACTAGCCATTGATCAAAGCGCGACCGCATCACCATGAAGACAAATGGGTTTCCCGAATCGATGAAATACGATTTTTCCGGGCCATAGGTAAATTGCAGTCGATTGATTTCTTCTTCTACGACCGATTTAAAATCCGTGGGCAAAAACTGTTCGATGCGTGCAGACAATCCTCCTCCACACACTTTGTAGCGAGGATGTTGTTGCTTCTCTAACCCCAGACGGACAACCCTGCACGACTTAGCTCATACGCCGCCATCGCTCCAGCCGGTCCCATGCCGACCACGATGACATCAAACCATGGTGAAGAATGTGCGATACTCATTGATTTTGTTTTTGCATATTGTGGGGATGCTTGATG
>JAYWMS010000216.1:0-1571 GCA_035873215.1 Nitrospirota bacterium
TTGAGAAAGAGAAGGTCCAGGAAACCTGTTTCATTCTAAGAAGCCCAGATGAAGTACGAGGAACGAACAGCCCTCCAGCAAGTCTCTACACCTCATCCACTTCACCCACTTCACCTCATTGTTCATTTGTAAATTTCTAGCAGGCAAGCTTGGTTTAAAAAGATTCAGGCATTGAATGCCATACATCTTGCAAAGACGGACAAAATCACTTACCAATTGGGCGAGAGCGTCCTTCAAAGAGACCCACGATCATACAACATACCTCCCGCTTACCCATTGCACCGAAATGCAATCTTTCTGAGGTGTAGTCTGTGCTAACGCAGACAAACTGATACAATTTAAGTTTACAAGTTTCTCTGACATCCCGCCGACACCAACAACAGTCATGATGAAATGTATGTTGCAAGAACCAATTGTATATCAAAAGGAGGTCAAGACCATGTGGATCTATGTTATTGCAATCGCTCTTATTGGAGGGCTTACCCTCGCCCCTCAACCTGTTTCCGCGCAATCCGGGGAAATCGCATCTGATGGTCCTGCGGTTGATTCCGTTTCCCAAAACACGACTATCGTAAGCGTGGCACTGGCTGAGAATATCCAAGATCGTGAGCCAGTGGGTTCGGTGAACCCTTCCATATCGTGCGAGACGGACGATCAATCTCAGGCAACAGCTCTTCCCATCATCGATAGCAATTCCAATGGACGAATGTTTTTCTGGAATTCCGTAGAGTCCAACGCGGACACCACACTCAGCCACGTCTGGTTGATGAAAAGGGATCAGGAATGGAAGCCGATGGCGAAGGTTGATTTAAATATCGCCAAATCTCACGCCTATCGGACGTGGAGTTCAAAAAAGTTTGACCGAAATTGGCATCGCGGAGAGTGGAAAATTGAAGTGGCCAGAGCGGATCAACCTGATGTGGTGTTGTGTCAATCAAGCTTCCGAGTCGAATAAACTCGCAAGGTTTAGCACCTTTCCTTGTCATCGAATTTGGTCACCCAGACCATTCCAGCCAACGGGGCTTTCCGGATCTAAGAGACCGGAGAGCCCCTCTGTCTATGGCCTCCAACCCCTTGTTTACCAACTACGGTCCTTCATGGCTTCATAAACTCAACACGAAATCTGCCCAAAGATTTGACTTCAGTATCAGCAACCCTAAATCGCCAATTCCTAACTGATTGTTTCCACAGGCTCACCCTTGAACGGAAATGTCCGCTTTTTCCCCGAGGCTCATTTCAACCCATTCAGCGAAGGGTGAAATTGGTCATTTCTTTTAACCCATTCAATAGCGGCATCGAGGGTCTCGAATTGTCCATCGAGTTGCGCTTCAAATGCTGCCTTGAGAATAGCACCTACCTGTGGACCGGGTTGCATACCAATGTCTAGCAAATGACGGCCCAGGAGAACGGGTTGAGGCGCAGCTTTGCTCACTGTCAATTCTTTCGATAGCAATTGAATTTGACGCATATTGTCAGGCAACTGTTTGGGAAGTGGTGGACGTCCACTACTGTCTGCTTCAACGAGTCGACACAACATGTCTATGGTTTCTCCTGCTGCTGACAGTGACAAA
>JAYWMS010000222.1:0-4859 GCA_035873215.1 Nitrospirota bacterium
CTTCCTGCCCCGTTTCCGTGTAGGTGAAAGTTATGCATCCCATCTCTTTGTCACATGATGTCGCTACTTCGTTAACCTCCTTTATTGCAGAAGTTTCAAGTAATCATCACCAGGACTTAAGCCGTTGTCTGGCCTTTATCGATGTCTCGGCGAATATTGGGTGTCGGGGGGTGAAATTCCAATTGTTCAAGATTCGGGAACTGTTTGCTCCGGAAATACTCGAACAGAAACCGGAGCTTCAACAAAGAGAACAGTGGGAATTGCCGGTCGAATTTTTGCCGCATCTGGCACACCGATGCCAGGAACGCGGGATCCAGTTCTCCTGTACCCCTTTTTATCTGGATGCCGTGGCCGAACTCGAACCGTATGTCGCGTTCTACAAGATTGCCTCCTATGAACTGTTATGGGATGGATTGCTGACAGCCTGCGCTCGGACAAAGAAACCTCTTGTTCTTTCAACGGGTATGGCGACTCTAGCTGAAGTGCAACATGCGGTGACAGTCTTGCGGGAGTCAGGGTGTACGAACCTGACTTTGCTGCATTGTGTGTCCGGTTATCCTGCGGTGCCGGAGGATTGCAATTTGGCCTGCATCCAGACGTTACGGGAAACATGTGCATGCCAAGTTGGATGGTCCGACCATACGGTGAGTCCTGCTGTGGTTACTCGTGCTGTTCATCGATGGGGTGCATCTATGGTGGAATTCCATTTGGACTTGGACCGTCAAGGTGAAGAGTATCAAGCGGGCCATTGCTGGCTGCCGGAAGAGATTGCCCCTGTCATCCAAATGCTGAATGGTGGGTATTGTGCCGATGGGGCTGGAGTAAAGACACCGAGCCAAGTGGAGTTTGATGAACGGAACTGGCGAGCAGATCCGTCCGACGGATTGCGGCCTTGTATGGAAACACGAACGACATGGAAACACGAAGTCGGTTCCCACTAGCGATTATCCAAGCCAGGATGGGCTCAACCCGCCTGCCTGGAAAATCTTTGTATCCCTTGATTGGAAAACCCGTCCTGTGGCACGTGGTCGATCGATTACGTTTTTGTCGGTGCCTTCAGTCAGTGGTTGTCGCGACGACCACTGAAATTGAGGATGATGCGATTGAACAATGGTGCTGCGAAAATTGGGTGCAATGTTATCGTGGAAGCGCGCTGGATGTTCTGGATCGATACTACCAAGCCGCTTTGTTCTATCAAGCCGATGCCATTGTGCGGATTACGGCAGATTGTCCAGCGATCGATCCCTTTGTCGTCGATGAATTGGTCCAGGGGTTCATGGATGGTGGGTACGATGTCTATGGGTTGGGAGGTGAGTTTCCGGACGGACTGGATTGTGAGGTGTTTTCCTTCAGGATGTTGGAATTGGCCTGGTCCCAAGCAAGGTTAGCCTCTGAACGAGAACATGTGACTCCCTATTTGTATAAGCAAAAGGAGCACTGCCACATCGGTCATCTTGCGAAATTTCAAGGCCTGCAGCATCACCGCTGGACATTGGATGAACCCGCAGATTTACAGTTACTCCAAGCCGTGTTTCATCACTTGTATCAGGAAGATACACCCTTTGCCACACAAGATATTCTTACGTTGTTGGACCAGCACCCGGATTTGTATCAGATAAATCGAGGTATTACTCGCAATGAGGGCTACCTGCGCTCCATTCAAAACGATCATGTCATGACGGTAAGGACCTAAGATGGCGACAGAAACTCAGGTGGAGCAGAGGACGGCACAATCGACTCTTTTATCGTCAGGACAAGTGCTCTATCAAAAAGCCAAGCAATTCATTCCCGGGGGCACCCAACTCCTATCTAAACGGCCAGAATTGATCCTGCCCGAACAATGGCCGACGTATTACGCGCAGGCCCGGGGTATCGAGGTCACCGACCTTGATGGGATGACGTATAAGGACATGAGTCTTATGGGAATTGGCGCTTGCGTGTTGGGATATGCCGATCCTGAAGTGGACTATGCAGTGAAGGGCGCGATCGATAATGGCGTGATGTGCACCCTCAATGCCCCGGAAGAAGTGGGATTGGCCGAGTTGCTTTGCGATCTACATCCCTGGGCACAGATGGTGCGCTATGCGAAAACTGGCGGTGAAGCCATGAGCATTGCCGTCCGTATTGCGCGCGCGCATACAAAACGGGACAAGATTGCTTTCTGCGGATATCACGGATGGGCTGATTGGTACTTGGCGGCGAATCTGGGTGAAGATGACGCGTTGGATGGTCATCTATTACCCGGCCTTGAACCGGCAGGTGTGCCGCGCGGGCTGCGCGGGACGGCTCTTCCATTTCATTACAACTGCTTGGATCAGTTGCATCAGATCGTCAAAAACCATCGGAATGATCTGGCTGCCATTGTCATGGAACCACAACGGGGACAATGCCCGGATCCCGGATTTCTGGAAGGTGTGCGGGAAATCGCCACGCAAACCGGGGCTGTCTTGATCTTTGATGAAATCACGACTGGTTTTCGAATGAACACGGGTGGCATTCATCTTCTCCTGGAGGTGCATCCTGATATCGCTGTGTTTGCCAAAGGAATGGCGAACGGTTACCCCATGGCGGCCGTTCTGGGGACGGGAAAGGTGATGCAAGCCGCACAGTCCACCTTTATTAGTAGTACGAATTGGACGGAACGTTTAGGACTGGCGGCGGCGTTGGCTACGATTCGAAAACATCGACGTGAAAACGTGGCCTCGCATCTCATCATGATCGGCAACATGGTGAAAATGGGTTGGCAAAAAGCCGCCGAACATGTGGGGTTAGAGTTGAATGCGGATGGATTGCCCAGCTTAACCCATTTCAATTTTCTCCATGAAGATGCACTTCGGCTGACGACTTTATTTTCACAGCACATGTTGGAGAAAGGGTTTTTGGCCTCAGATCAGTTCAAACCTTCTTTTGCTCATGGTCTAGACCATGTATCGGAGTATTTGGAAGCGGTGACGGATACGTTCCTTGTGCTCGCTGAATCGGTGGCTTGGGAAGATATCGATCGCCGACTCTAGGGGCCTCCGGCACAAAAAGGATTTTATCGTCTGGCATGATGGGAAGATGACAGCCAATCGTCAAGATAGAAGGGATGCCATTGTCTAGCACCCATAATTCTCCTTCCCATGCCCTCTTTCGTTGTGATGGATCTTCAGAGTTAGGAATGGGTCATGTTGTTCGATGTCTAGCCTTGGCGGACATTCTCCACGAGATATACGGATGGCGGGTCAGCTTTTTAATGCGCAATGGGCCTTTAGGAATTAAGGAAGTTCAGAAGAGAGGATACGTTGTTCATTCCCTGAATCCTAAAAGCGAGGTAGGTAATTTCTCGTGGCTTAAAAATCTCGTGTCGCGAATCTCTGGAGATGTGTTGATATGTGATGTGCGCGATGATTTGGGAAGGGACAATCTTAATGATTTGCGACAGACAGGGCTTCTTATTGCTCTTCTGGATGATGTGACAGGGAGACGGTTAGCTGCAGACCTAGTTTTTTATCCACCTATTCCTCAACTTGAGGGATTGAGCTGGACGGGGTTCTCGGGTCGCTTGTACGTAGGATGGGAGTGGGTTGTGTTGCGTCGGGACGTGCGAAACGCTCAGAGGACCACGGTTTCGCCCAGACCACGAATCGTTGTCACGATGGGTGGAAGTGACCCATTTGAATTCACGATTAAGGCGGTTTGTGCACTGGAGCTCATAGATCACGATGCCGATGCCATCGTGGTACTGGGGCCTGGATTTTGTCACAGTCGCAAGTTTTCAGAACAGACAGCAAGGCTCCGTCGGACGATTGATGTCAGATCAACTGTCACGAACTTGCCGGATCTGCTGGCTCACGCGGATTTGGTCCTGGGGTCATTTGGTACGACCGCGTACGAAGTGGCTGTGATGGGGGTGCCGGGTATCTTTCTTTGTGCATCTGAGGATCATAAGGAATCTGCGAAGGCTTTCATGAATGCTGGGTTTGGGATTTCATTGGGTTTGGGTTCTGAGGTGGATGAAAAGACATTGGCTCAAACGATAGACGACGAATTAGCTAAGCAGGTCAATGACCCCCTGCGCAATACGGGTCCGAACTCTGGCCAAATCATTGATGGTTTCGGTGCTGAACGAGTTGCTGAACAAATTGTCATGGCTATGAGGGAGCGGGACAGATCCTATGAAGCAATGGCAGTGTCATAACGGGGATATCCTAGATTCCATTGGCTCATTTGATGTGATCGAATGTGGGCCATGTGGTTTTAAGCATATTGTGCCCATACCTACTCCGAAGGATCTTGATCAGGTGTATCGAGATGATTATTACGCTCGTGAAAAGCCGCTTTACCTAGCAGAACATCGCGAAGATTTGGAATGGTGGAATGTCGTGTATGACGAGCGTTATGACATGTTTGAGTCGTTGGTGCCCCCCACCACGCGGCGGATTCTGGATGTCGGTTCCGGTCCCGGCTATTTCTTAAAGCGCGGCCAGGATCGTGGTTGGACCACGGTAGGGATCGAACCTTCACACCAGGCAGCCTCCCATAGCCTTGAGCTTGGATTAAACATTATCGAAGGATTTTTAGAGGAATCACTTATTGGCACATTGGGGTCATTTGATGTGATTCATATGCATGAAGTGTTGGAGCACATCCCTCATCCGGCGGATTTGATTCAGTTGGCATCTCGCCTTTTGAACCCCGAGGGTGTGTTGTGTGTCATTGTCCCGAATGACTACAACCCTCTCCAGCAATTACTAAGAAAACATCTTGAGTATAGTCCTTGGTGGGTGACTCCCCCTCACCACATTAATTATTTCGATCATGGCTCATTAACAAAATTGATTGAGTCAGTCGGCTTTCAGGTATTGCGAAAGACCTCC
>JAYWMS010000223.1:0-10894 GCA_035873215.1 Nitrospirota bacterium
GTAATAATCGACTGACAGGTATTCCAGTCCAACGACTCACGACATCAGCAATATCTTCCTCATCCACTTCTTCTTTCAATAGCTGAGATTCACCTTGTTTCTGGCCCAGAGCATCTTCTTCTCCCTGCAGTTCACTCTCTAGACGAGGTAACGTGCCATATCGCAATTCGGCGACACGATTCAGATCATAGTCTCGTTCTGCCCGTTCAATTTGATGTTTCACCTCATCAATCTTTTGTCGGATTTGCTGTAACCGGCCTACTGAAGATTTCTCTGCTTCCCATTGCGCAGTTAATGTATCTAGCTCCTTTTGTTTTTCGGCCAACTCCTCCTCTAAGATCCCTAACCGTGAAACACTTGCTGCATCCTGCTCCTTTTTTAACGCCTCTCGTTCAATTCCCAACTGCATGACCTTCCGAGAGATTTCATCTAATTCAGCAGGCATGCTATCAATTTCTGTCCGAAGACGAGCTGCAGATTCATCAATCAAATCGATGGCTTTATCGGGGAGAAACCGATCACCGATATATCGATGCGAGAGGCGCGCTGCGGCAACTAAGGCAGCATCCTTAATACGAACCCCATGATGAATCTCATAACGTTCTTTGAGGCCTCTTAAAATAGATACCGTATTTTCCACAGACGGTTGATCCACAAAGACCGTTTGGAACCGACGTTCCAACGCCGCATCTTTTTCAATATGTTTTCGATATTCATCTAGCGTCGTGGCACCGATCAAATGCAACTCACCCCTTGCCAGCATAGGTTTCAACAAGTTTGCCGCATCCATAGCTCCTTCTGCAGCTCCAGCCCCCACCACCGTGTGCAATTCATCGATAAAAAGAAGAATGGCACCATTCGAAGCCTGGATTTCCTTTAAGACCGCCTTCAATCGTTCTTCGAATTCCCCACGAAACTTTGCCCCAGCGACCAGGGAACCCATATCAAGAACCACAACCCGCTTCTTCTTTAACCCTTCCGGCACATCCCCCTTGATCATCCGTTGCGCCAATCCCTCAACGATGGCCGTTTTGCCAACCCCCGGTTCGCCGATGAGCACGGGGTTATTTTTGGTTCGTCGAGAAAGAATCTGCACAACACGTCGGATTTCTTCATCTCGACCGATAACCGGATCAAGCTTTCCTTGTGACGCCAGCTGAGTCAAATCTCGACCATACTTTTCGAGGGCCTGATAAGATCCTTCTGGATCTTGGCTGGTGACGCGTTGGTTTCCACGAACTTTTTGAAGACCTGCCAACAGTTTATCGCGTGTAACACCAAGCTTCTTCCACACACCCCCCTCTTCGATCATGGCTAAAAGGAGATGTTCAACACTCACGTAATCATCCCGCAGTCCCATCATCTCATCTTCTGCTCGTGTCAGGATTTTTCCCATTCTTGGTGTCAGATGAATTTGTCCAGGACCGCCACTCTCCCCTTGAACCTGGGCAACTTTTGCCAGGGCTTGTTCAACCCCGTTCTTGACTGACGGCAAAGAAACACCAGCTTGTTCTAGAATCGGTCCAGCAGACCCATCGGGCTGATCAAGAAAAGCTAGAAGAAGGTGTTCCGGATCAATCCCTTGATGGTTGCGTCGAAGGGCAAGGGCAGACGCAGCTTGCAACCCTTCCTGAACTTTTAATGTCATCCGATTCATATCCATAAGGTTTCCTACCTCCAACAAAAACGTCGTATTAAACAACTATACAAGAGAAGATAACCACGCGATCCATAAGATCAACCCAAGATCTCAATATATTTCTTAATACGCCCAGGACAGAATAACAAAATATGACCCGATAAATTTGAAAATGTCCACAATATTTCTTCACCCAGGTGACTACGGGCCCGCCCACAAACATGTCAAGCAAGAACACATTGTTCTTCCAATTGTGATATGGAATCAGGGGAAAAGTGTGTTCACTAAATGTTGCACGTGACCGGTATGTCTGCGGTAGTCCGTGAGGAAGTGATCAGCCGTCAATTGCGGGGAATCCCGTCGATATCCCATTCGAATAGCACATTGATAAACATCCTGAATGGAAGATGGCAGCAGATGAGTCTGAAGCTCATGCACCATCTGAAGCTTATGTTCCACATCACGCAAGAACACATAGGCTTGACGTAATTGCTGCCCTTGGGCTGCGGAGAGTAAGTGTACGGCTTCAAGACGTTGCAAGGCCTTCATGGTATTTTTTCCCAACATCCTTGGGTATTCACGACAGTGAAGTAATTGAAGACTTTGCGAAATCCATTCAATATCACGAATACCGCCAGGACTCAATTTGACGTTTCGAGGTCCTTCTCCTCGACGAACCACTTTGGCCTGAATCTGTTCTCGCAATGAACATACTGTCTGAACAATAACCCCAGGATGTTGCTGGAAATCTCCCATAATAAAAGGACGGAGCTTCCGCATGAATTTCTTGCCAAGCTCCAGGTCTCCTGCAATGGGACGAGCTTTGAGAAAAGCCAGGCGTTCCCAATCCCGTCCCCGACTTTGATAGTATCGAAGGGCATCAGGAAAAGAAAACACCATCGGACCGACATCACCTTCCGGACGGAGACGCAAATCAACACGATACAAAAAGCCTTCCGCCGTTGCCGTCGTGAGGGCCATCGTCAACTCTTGTGCCAATTGATGAAAAAACACAACGTTCGATAATTTTGTCTGCCCATCTTCTGCATCAGTATGTCCATCAGTAGAACTGCATAAATAGACCAGGTCAACATCAGAACTGTAGTTCAATTCACGGCCGCCCAATTTCCCCATGGCTACTATGAAAAATTTGGCATCATGTGCTTTTCCCCTCGAGTATGGTTCCCTCGGCACACCATGACGTTCCTGTAAATCTTCCAAAATGATTTCAAACACACCCTGGATAACCACGTCTGCCAGATTCGATAGCGCATCGTAACTTTCTGTGACTGTCGCGACTCGAACCTGATCACGGGCGCCGACCCGCAGCATTTCCCGACGGAAAAACCGACGAATGGCATCGAGTCTTCGATCACGTGTTGTTAAAACTTCGATGGCTCGTTCAAGTTCCGCTTTGAGCCAAACACGCGTTGGACGGGACTTGAGCACTTGCTCATTATGTACCCAATACACAAGCAACGGATCACGAATAAACGCTTGGGCCATAGCCGGACTATTCCCAAACAACACACAAACTAAATGCAAAATGTGAGGAACCTGTGCAAAATAACTGAATAACTGCGCACGATTCCCCCCAACTTCCAGATAACGGTCCCATTCATTAAGTGCCTGATCTGGATCTGCAGTCTCCGCGACGGAATCCAACAAATCGGGAAGGAGAGGAGCCAGTAACTCCCGACTCCTGGGATCTCCAGCCATGTGTTGCAAATTGGCATCTGCCTTTTCCCAATCCCTGAACCCAAAAGGCTTGAGCAATCGAACGACTTCCGAACGGTCCAAGTGAGGGGAAAGGAGAAGATCCGATATGGTCGCGGATGGCTTGGAGTGGGACGAAGGTTTCGATGTCATAGGGTCATCAGCGGTCAATAAAAGGTGATTATAGGGGGAACCCCCTACCCTTACAATGGATGCATGAATCAGTATACTGAATAATCACATGACCACCATCACGCAACACCAACTTCAGGCTATCTGCCCTTCATTGGATGCCTCTGTCGTCATGGATTTTTACGGGCGCATGGACCCCGAATATTTTGAAAATTTTCCCCTCAAAACCGTTGGGCTACATCTCGAATTACTCAACACCCTCTCTCCCACAACACCGTGTGCCATTCATATGCATAAGAAGAAAATCCGGACTTACGACTTAACCCTTGTGGCTTATGACTATTTTTCTGAGTTTTCGACGGTGTGTGGTCTTCTCTCTGCATGTGGATTAGACATCCGGGAAGCCTCCATTTTCACCTATCTAGACACCCCTTCCCCAAACAAACCCTCAACACGGCATCGGGCCTCAGCGGGCAGGAATCCTTCATGGCCGAACACCTACCCATCTCGTCGACCCGGCCTAACCCGAAAAAAAGTGGTCGATGTTTTCCAAGTACACGTGCTGCCGGAATTCACCTTCGATCGTGTAAAACAGCAATACCTGTTGAAAGAACTGACGAACCTCCTTTTATCATTAGAGGCCAAACAGACACGTGATGTCCGTAGCCAAGTGAATCGACTTCTGATCGAGGCCCTCGGGAAACGCAAACAACCATCTTCCGATCTCATTCACCCCGTCGAGATCAATTTCAATAACAAGGTGGATCCGGATAACACGATCATCGACATTCATGCCACGGACTCCCCCGCATTCTTATATGCGTTTTCCAATGCATTGACCATGCGAGGCATCTATATTTCCAAGGCTAAAATTGAGGTAGACGGCCCTCGCGTGCATGACCGATTCTATGTTCGGGGCCGGCATGGTCAAAAAATTCAAGGCACACAGGAAAAGGAAGAATTACGTCTTGCAGCAGCTCTTATAAAGGAATTCACACACTCTTTATTGTGGGCTCCAGATCCCGGAAAAGCGCTCCATCACTTTGACCTCTTTCTAGATCAATTACTCGAAGAACAGCCATCAAAGGGACAAGTCTCTTGGCTGAATAAGAAAGAAAACCTGACCATTCTTGCCCAATTATTGGGAGCCAGTGACTTTTTATGGGAGGACTTTCTTCGCCGACAACACAAAAATGTCATGCCCATCCTCCAGGATTTTCAAAAGGATTCTCACCATCCCACCAAGCCTCGCCTAGCGAGTAAGCTCAAGACACAACTTGCTAAAATAAAGGTCCCAGATGGAAAGAAGAAAATTCTAAATCAATTCAAAGATCAAGAGCTCTTTCGCATCGATATGGATCATCTCTTACGTGGATCATCGTTGCCTGAATTTTCTGTAGCATTGACCACCCTTGCCGAAATTATTCTGGAACAGGCCTTAATACAAGCCCGATCAGTGGTCAATCAAACCGACCCATATGCAGGAAAAGCAGAATGGCAGTCGATTCCCTTCACGATTTGCGGGCTAGGCAAGTTAGGTGGAGAAGAATTAGGGTATGCCTCCGACATTGAGATCCTGTTCATCTTTGAAAATTCCGCAACGACCACCATGCTTCCACAACCTGAAATCAGCGAGTATTTTGAGCGATTAGCCCAAGAATTTCTTCGTTGGATTGAAGCAAAACAAGAGGGAATCTTTCATATCGACGTCCGGCTTCGTCCCCATGGAGAAAAGGGTCATTTGGCCAATTCCATCGAGGAAATTCAGCAATACTATAATCCAAAGGGCCAAGCCGCCAAATTTGAGCGGCAAGCCCTCATTAAACTTCGACACGTTGCGGGAGACGTCGCACTCGGGAAGCGCGTAGAAAGGCATCGAGATTCTTTTGTCTACAGCAAGGAAAGCTGGCCTTTAGAGACAGCCCTTCATCTTCGCGAACGCCAAACACAAGAGTTGGTGGCGTCAGGAACAATTCATGTGAAATACAGCCCTGGTGGTTTGATCGATATTGAATATACCGTGCAATACCTTCAACTCATCAATGGAAAAGACCATCCTTCGCTTCACACCACGAATACGATTGAGGCAATCTATTCCTTGCAACGACTTGGTCTTATTACTATGGAAGAAGGGAAAATCCTTGAGGAAGATTATCTATTCATGCGTCGTTTGATTGACGCATTACGCATTGTTCGAGGAAACGCTCAGGACTTGGTGCTTCCCCCCTCTAGCTCTGAAGACATGATTTTCCTCGCCCGAAGGATGGGCTCGACAACAGAAAACTGGCAGGAAGGAGCGAGACTTCTAGAAAAGGACATTCACAAAAGAATGAGGCGCACTCGTACAATTTTTGTCGAACATTTTTTTCCTCCGGCGACAAAAAAACATACCTCCCCAAAAAAACAACGCCCGCCAAGAAAAGAGAAAGGCCCTTAGACCTTTCTTTGCAACCTGACAGGCATTTCAATTTCCTCGAGAATGACGAGATTCTATTCCCTAGGGGGCTGTTGAAGAACAGGCAAATCTAAAAATTTCCATTCACATTTCACCCATCTTATGAAACGACAAAAGCAATGGGGAATGTTCAAAAATGTGCGCTCAGCAAGGCCGCAGGCGCCTTGGCGCGCAGAGCGTACGGGCTAGTACGTGAGCACGACAATGGGCCGCTGACGCCCTTTTTCAACATTCCCGCTAGACATCGTAGTACATAATGAATTCATGCGGATGGGGCCGAATTCGAAGCGCATCCACCTCATTCGTACGTTTGTACTCAATCCAGGCGTGAACCAAATCTTCGCTAAAGACGCCGCCTTTCAGTAAGAATTGGTAGTCGCCTTCCAAATCGTTCAAGGCTTCTTCCAAACTGCTGGGAAGAGTTGGAATACCGCTGAGTTCTTCAGGTTCCAGGTCATAGAGATTTTTATCCATCGGTTCGCCGGGATCCATTTTGTTTTGAATGCCATCCAAACCCGCCATCAACATGGCACTAAAGGCGAGGTATAAATTGGCAGATGGGTCGGGGAAGCGCACCTCAATTCGTTTCGCTTTTGGACTGGGGGAATACATGGGAATCCGAATGCCTGCCGATCGATTTCTGGAGGAATAGGCCAATAACACGGGAGCTTCGAATCCCGGAGTTAATCGCTTATAGGAATTCGTGGTAGGGTTGGTAAAGGCGGCCAACGCCCGGGAATGTTTGAGTATTCCACCAATATAATGCAAACACATCCTGGATACACCCGCATATTCTTTTCCAGCAAAGGAGGGTTTGTTATCTTTCCAGATACTTTGATGCGTATGCATCCCTGTCCCATTGTCTTGGAAAAGCGGCTTCGGCATAAAAGTTGCTGTTTTGTTATGTCGACGAGCGACATTTCTCACGATGTATTTATACATCATCATTTTGTCAGCCATGGAGACGAGGGTGTCGAAGCGTAAATCAATTTCAGCTTGGCCAGCAGTCGCGACTTCATGATGGTGTTTTTCAACATGAATACCGACATTCTCCATTTCGCGCACCATCTCGGAACGAATATCCTGTTGCGAATCAACTGGCGCCACAGGGAAATACCCCTCCTTATGCCTGGGCCGTGAGCCGAGATTGTGTCCCTCTTTTCCTGAATTCCAAATCCCTTCCTCTGAATCCAAAAAATAATAGCCCGAATGACTATTCTGATCATAGCTGGCATGATCAAAGACAAAGAACTCTGCTTCCGGCCCCCAATAAGACACATCACCAATTTTGGTGCTCTTTAAATACTGCTCCGCACGTTGAGCAACACCACGTGGATCGCGTTCATAAACGGTTCGCGTAATGGGATCTTCAATATTGGCCACCATGCTCAGCGTGGGAATTTCCATAAAGGGGTCAATACAAGCCGATTTGGGATCGGGCACGACAAGCATGTCACTATTTTGAATGGCCTTCCAGCCACGGATCGACGAACCATCAAACCCTGACCCTTCCTTAAAAAGGTCAAGCGTTAACTCAGAGGTGGGAATCGAAAAATGTTGCCAGCTTCCTACCAAATCCACAAATTTCAAATCGACCATTTCAACCTTGTTCTTTTTGGCAAATTCCAACACTTCACGCGGGGTCATTCCTCAACCTCCTTCAAAATTGTTTAGAATTTCTGGCGAGCAGATCTGCAGCAACGATTCCCAATCCCAAGATTGTGGACATACGCCAGCAATTCATGACGGCTGCCCGATAATCATAGGCACCGTTACACCATCAAATTTTTTCCAAATCAGGAATAGGCCTTTTCGTTATGTTGACTCAGATCCAGGCCTACTTGTTCATCATCAGTCGACACGCGAAGACCAACGGTCAGATCTACGACTTTCAATATGATGTAGGTTCCGACTACCGCAAATATCAAGGTAGCAACAGCCAACACGAGCTGCGTCACGAATTGGCCAGGATTTCCAAAAAACAGACCTTGGGCCCCAACAGATGCCAATAACCCAGTAGCAAGGATACCCGTAAATCCGCCGACACCATGAATGCCTACGACATCGAGCGAGTCATCGTACCCTAGTCGGGCCTTCCATACAACAGCCGCATAGCACACCGTCCCTGCAACCAACCCAATGATTAACGCTGACATGGGACCGACAAACCCGGCAGCTGGAGTAATCGTGGCCAATCCGGAAATAATTCCGCTGGCCACCCCCAACATGGTAGGCTTCCCCGTCCGAAACCATTCGGCAACCATCCAGCTCATCCCCCCTGCACAAGCGGCAATGTGCGTGGCGACAAAAGCCGAAGCCGCACCGCCATTGGCCCCAAGAGCACTTCCTGCGTTAAATCCAAACCATCCAAACCACAGCAGACCGGTCCCCAGTACAGTCATGGGTAAATTATGAGGTGGCATCGGTTCTGCGCCATGTCCTTTTCGTGGCCCCAGGACCATGGCACACACCAGTGCGGCAAATCCTGAACTGATATGAACGACCGAGCCGCCTGCAAAGTCCAGCGCCCCCATTTCCTGTAACCATCCACCACCCCACACCCAATGAGCTAACGGAGAGTAGATAAAAACAGACCAAAGAACAGAAAAGAGAAGGAGCGCCGTAAACTTCATCCGTTCAGCAAAACTACCGGTAATCAACGCCACGGTGATGGCGGCAAACATGAGCTGAAACACCATAAAGAGAAGATGAGGAATCCCTGTCCCCGGAAACGCCTCAGTACCGACGCCTGCAAGCCCGATATGAGCAAGACTCCCAACGAAGCCACCAACATCAGGGCCAAACGCCACCGAATACCCGACCACCACCCACACGATACTGATGAGGCATAAGATGATTGCCGAATGCATGATCGTTCCCAAGACGTTTTTGCTACGGACCAATCCTCCATAAAAGAGAGCAAGCCCGGGGAGGACCATACACATCACGAGGGCTGACGACATCAGGATCCAGGCCGTATCGCCCGTATCGATCTGGGAACCGGCTCCCCCTTCCTGAGCCCATGCGGGTGATAGACTCAAGCAAAGAAAGAGCATAAGGAGAAAGATAAAAAAGCGTTGATGGCAAATTGGTCGTTTCACAGGAACACCTCTATTTTATGATGAATGACATAGGGTCGAGGGGCTCAGGATATCCTGTCCCAGCAGTCTCGTAGACACCTTACACAGCGCCTTCTCCGGTCTCCCCGGTTCGAATACGAATGACCCCCTGCAAATCAGAAACAAATATCTTGCCATCACCGATGCTGCCAGTTTTTGCAGCACGGGTGACCGTTTCCAGCACTTTCTGCTCAAGCTCATCGGCAATCACGAGTTCAATTTTTATTTTTGGGACAAAATCAATTTGATACTCTGTTCCTCGATACGTCTCTTTATGTCCCTTTTGACGACCAAACCCCTTTACTTCGGTCACCGTCATTCCTTGGACCCCTATCTCAATTAAGGCCTCTTTCACTTCATCCAGCTTGAACGGTTTAATAATGGTTGTAATAAGTTTCATGGATTTACCCTCTCCACACTGTGATATAGGATTCAAATGAACATGGCGACCGGATTACACCGCATTGACACTCGTCCAAAACATGGGGATTCCGAAAAACCACCTCGTATACAAAAGTTACCCATAGGCACGTTCATTATGCTCGCTGAGGTCAAGGCCAATAACTTCCTCATCCTTTTCTACTCGTAGGCCGATCGTCGCATCGAGTACCTTCAAAATGATATACGTTCCGACGAAGACAAAGACCCATGTGGCCCCCACGCCTATAAGTTGCGTGACAACTTGTCCGGGATTGCCATAAAACAATCCTATCCCGCCACCCATACTGGCGAATAATCCCGTGGCAAGTGCACCCCAAGTTCCGCCGATTCCATGGATACCTAACACGTCCAACGCGTCATCGTATCCGAATCTTCCTTTCCACATGACCCCCAAATAACAGAACACCCCTCCGCCCAAGCCAATGATAATTGCAGACAACGGTCCGACAAATCCGGCGGCCGGGGTGATAGCGACAAGACCCGCCACGGCTCCGCTGGCCCCACCAAGCACGGTTGGCCTCCCCGAATATACTCGCTCAATCGCAATCCAGGCGAGGACTCCGGATGCCGTTGCGACATGCGTCGCGACAAATGCATTGGCCGCGAGCCCATTAGCCGCCAAGGCGCTCCCTGCATTAAACCCGAACCAGCCCACCCACAATAAGGATGCTCCAATGACCGTAAACGGTAAATTGTGTGGCGCCATTTTTTCGGAACCATATCCATGCCGTTTGCCAAGGACAAGGGCTGCCGCTAAGGCCGCAACACCGGAACTAATATGTACAACCGTGCCACCGGCAAAGTCCAAAGCACCTAATTCCATCAGCCACCCACCGCCCCAAACCCAATGCGCCAAGGGCGCATATATGACGGTGACCCAGATCGCCCCGAATAGCACGAAGGCGCTAAATTTCATCCGCTCCGCGATGGCTCCACTAATTAACGCTACGGTAATGCCAGCAAACATGAGCTGGAATATCATGAACGCGGAATGCGGGATCCCGGTACCGGATAACGCTTCACCGCCAACCCCATTTAACCCCAAAAATTCAAAACTACCTAAAAGGCCATTGATATCGGATCCAAAGGCGATGGTATATCCCCAAAACACCCAAATCACACTCACGACACAGACGGAAATAAAACTAAGCATCATCGTGCTCAACACATTCTTATTTCGAACCATCCCCCCGTAAAACAGGGCAAGGCCCGGAATCGTCATCACGAGGACTAAGGCTGAGGCTGTCAAAACCCAAGCCGTATCCCCTGCACTGATCGGGTCGGCTCCCCCTTCTTCTGCAAACACAGGTAGGGCGAAGCCGAACAGTAAAAATACTGAGATTAAAACCACTAGGTATTTATATGGTATGCGTGTAGTCTTCATGTCTTCAG
>JAYWMS010000342.1:0-1533 GCA_035873215.1 Nitrospirota bacterium
TCGGTAAGGAACGCGTTCGCGCGCTCCTCCATCCAGTTGGTCACGTGGGTATCGGCCGGACCACCGTGTGGAGGATTGTATTTGATGCCACCGTCTTCTGGAGGATTATGAGAAGGGGTGATCACAATACCGTCGGCGAGGCCTGCTCTTCGCCCCCCATTGTATGTGAGGATGGCATGGGAGATAACCGGTGTTGGGGTGTAGCCGTGGTCTTGGTCAATCATCACCGCAACGCCATGTGCCGCCAGCACTTCGAGAGCACTTGCGAAAGCGGACTCGGAAAGCGCGTGAGTGTCCATACCCAGGAAGAGCGGTCCGTCAATTTGCTGTTGGCGTCGATAGAGACAGATGGCCTGGGTGATCGAAAGAATATGGGCTTCATTAAAGGAATTCTTGAAAGATGAGCCGCGATGTCCTGAGGTGCCGAACCCCACCCGCTGCTCGGGTACCGATGGATCAGGTCGACCTGTGTAATAGGCAGTCACCAACTTGGGAATGTTGGCGAGCATTGAAGGCTCAGTTGGTTTCCCTGCGAGCGGACTCACGTTCATGCTGACATCTCCACATCGTCCATGAAGAATCCTCGTATCGACTGTGGGCGTTGTCGCAAAATTGAACCGTGATGTTGGATGTCGTGACCATGGCTCATGACACCCAACACGGTATTGTCAACGTAACCAAAAATAGGCTCAGTCTAAGAGTGAAGCCGGAAATCTGCTCCCTGAAAGATCGACGGATTCTCAAGGATTTGTTTGAGGGTTTGCAAAAACCTGGCTCCTTGGGCCCCATCCAGAACACGATGATCACAGGACAGGGTGACTTTCATACGCCGATCGATTTTCAATTGCTTCCCTTCAACGACCGGAACACTTTGCACCGCCCCAATCGCCACAGACGCAGCCTGGGGCGGCATTAACACGGCAATAAAGTTTTCAACTCCGTACATGCCAAGATTGGAAATCGAGAATGTTGCCCCGGTGTATTCTTCCGGTATAAGTTGTTTGTTTTTGGTGCGTTCCAGGAGACGGTGCCAATCATCGGCTAATTCCCAAACAGACTTCTGAGCACAATTTCGAACCACTGGAGTGATTAACCCTTCTTCCAAGGCAACAGCGATTCCAATGTCTATGGTCTGGTGTTGGCGTAACGAGTCGCCGGCAAACGAAACATTGAGTTCGGGATGCCGTGAGAGAGATTCCGTCACCGCCTTGAGAACCAATACCGTGAGACTCACAGGGGTTTTGCGAATCTTCCTCATTTGCTTTTTAAGTTTTTCTGCCTCCTGCATTCCAATGTCGACCGTAAGATAAAAATGCGGGACCGGACTTTTACTTTCCGTGGTAATCCGTGCGATGGCCTTACGCATCTGACTCAATGGTTTCTCAATGAACTCAGATGGCTGCTCCCCCGTCACGTTCTGCATTTCCAGGACATCTCGCTCCACGATTCGCCCCTTGGGGCCTGACCCTTTCACTTGCGACAAATCGACTCCGCTCTTTTCCGCCAAGGCCTTGGCCCGTAGATCGGAAGAGC
>JAYWMS010000350.1:0-3288 GCA_035873215.1 Nitrospirota bacterium
CTCATGCTGGGCTTGGCAACAACCCCGGCCATGGCAAAGGAAAAAAAGCGAGTCTATAAGTTTAACAGTGCAGGCGAGTTGATTCAGCCAAAGGGCTATCGGGAGTGGATTTTCGTGGGGACCCCGCTGACGCCAAACGAGCTCAATGACGGAAAGGCGCCCTTTCCGGAATTTCATGCCGTCTATATCCACAAGTCCGCGTATAAGAAGTGGAAGAAGACCGGTTCCTTCCCTGATGGTACGATCTTGATGAAAGAACTGATAAGCGTTGGCTCGAAGCAAGCAGCCAGCGGTAAAGGGTACTTCATGGGGGAGTACATCGGGTTAGAGGCAACTATTAAAGACTCCAAGCGCTTTAAGAACGAGCCGGGCAATTGGGCCTATTTTAGCTTTACTGAAGAAGGCAAACCACTGAAGAAAACCGCCAAAGCCTTTCCCGCAGGAAAATGCAACATCTGCCACCAGGCTTTTGCGAAGGATGATTGGGTCTTTACGCAGTATTACCCTGTCCTTAGAGCGGCCAAACCAGGTCGTTAATAAAAATCATGAAACTTTTTTCGTCATTTGATTTCGGGAATGTTTACTAATAATGGAACCGTTGAATATTTCACAATCAATCAGAAGGAATGTTCAAAAAAGTTCGTCCGGCAAGGCCGCAGCCATTTTGAGGCGCGGAGCGTACTCACAGTACGTGAGCACCGCAAAATGGCGAGAACGCCGCTGGCGGCTTTTTTCAACATTCCCGTTATCTAAAACTGAGAATTCGCTTATCCACGGAGGTAGCAAGATGAAGATCACCCAATCAGTTTTATGCTTCACTATTGTTCTCATGGCCGGCCTTGCATGGGCCGAACATCCTGGGGTTGCGACCAACCACCGTGACTCCATTCAGAAAGCCATGGCGATGCACATCGAGGAGGTCATCGAACAAAATGAGAACGGAATGTATCCGGTGTTCGATCCTGAGACCAAGACCTTGGTTCAGTTACAGTTCATTGATTTTCACGACAGCGTGGAAGTCTTTGGGAAGAAAACGCCCTATTTTGTGAGTTGTGCGGACTTCAAGTCCGAGGACGGCACTTTGTATGACCTGGACTTTTTAGTCTCCGCAAAACGCGGGATCGTGGCAACCCGGGTGCATGCGAAAAACGGTGAACACATAGACTATACGATCCCCTAGAAAGGCGAATTTTTGGAGGTCATAGTTTCATCACAACCAATATCCAATGGAGGATTCCACCATGTCACCAAAAACCTTACATTCAAATCCATTTTCCGCGCTGCTTATTGTGTTATATGCGGCAACATTGAGTATGGGAATGCTCAGCATACCTAATCTCATCCATGCTGAAGATACAAAGTCTCTGTATGATCGGTTAGGTGGAAAAGGTGCGATCACGGCCGTGGTCGATATGTTCGTTAATCGACTGGTGGCCGATCCGCGGGTAAAAGCACGGTTCGCCTCTGCCGACGTGAACAGGTTTAAAATGTTGAATACGGAGTTAGTCTGCCAGGCCACTGGCGGGCCCTGTCAATACTCAGGTCGGGATATGAAGAATACCCACAACGGCATGCGTATTTCCCAGAAAGAATTCGATATCACAGCGGGACACCTGAAAGCGACCTTGAAAAATTTCAAGGTACCCAAACGGGAACGCAAAGAACTCATGGGAATTATCGGCTCGTTACAGAAGGACATCGTAGAGAGGTCCTAAGCTAAGTCCTCTTAGGCGCATCTTTTGAATGAGTGGGAGTGGGGCGGCGACCTAGTCGTCGCCCCACTAGGCTGAGCTAAATCTTTGTGGGTGGAAAGAAAAGTCGACAATGCGTTTCGGGATTAGTTGGGTAGCCAATATGACCCACCACGGAGATCATCAACAGAAGCTGGTCTTCCATTATTAAACCTCGCAACGCCATGACATGAACAATGGCCATGCCCTTGTTGTCCCACCTCGGTAGACATTTCGGTAGGTATTGAGGTCATGATGGCACTGTATCAAGAGAAGCGATCATCCAAATGCGGTCTGGCACCTGGCACACCGATTCATCTTGGAAAACAAAAAACCCCGGATACTAGAATCACCTTATATCAATATCATCATGATCAGCTGTGTAGCGAAACCTTTGTTGACCAATGGCCTACAAGTAGAAATCAGGATTCGCCCCAAAAAACATGGATCCACGTTCAGGGCATCCACAACATCGATGTGTTAACAAGGCTGGCCAATGAATTTGGGATTCATCCGCTTGTCATTGAGGACATTACGAATACTCATCAACGCCCGAAGCTCGAGGATTACGGTCACTATCTATTCCTGGTCGTTCGACAATTGGTCGCATGCGATCACTCCAAGGAGCTCGCATCGGAACAGTTTAGTTTGATTCTTGGGCAACAGTTTGTTCTGTCATTTCAAGAGGGCAGTGAGGAGTGGTTGAGTCCTCTAAGCGAGCGACTCAATAACCCTGAAAGCCGCCTTCGAAACAGCGGAAGTGACTACTTAGCTTACGAAATTCTTGATTTCATCATTGATCACTATTTTGCCACGTTAGAGGATTTAGACCAAATCGTCGACCAAGTGGAAGAAGATTTGGAGGCTGCCCAATCACCTTCAATCTTACGTGCTCTCCACGGTCTGAGGCGTCAACTGATTATTTCTCGCAAATCGATTTGGCCGCTTCGAGAGGTGTTAAGCCATCTTGAACGAAGTCCTAACGGCCTCATCAAGGAAACCACACGCCCTTTTCTCCGTGATGTTCACGATCATACGGTGACCGTCATTGAATCTCTCGAAATTTTCAGGGATCTCATTGGAGGTATGCTCGAGCTGTACCACACAACGATGAGTACCAAGATGAACGAAACCATCAAACTTCTCACGATAACCGCAACGCTTTTTCTGCCGTTAACCCTCATCACAGGCATGTTTGGAATGAACTTTCAGCACCTTCCAGGCTTAGGGTGGCAATGGGCGTTCCCCGTGTTTCTCCTTACTATGGCCTCGCTTGCTGGTGGAATGTTTATGTTCTTTAAAAAACGGATGTGGGTCTGATTGAAGGATTAGGCCACCACAAATACCGAGGATTGGTTTTTCCTAGAACCTAATAAATAGTCGGGCACCTGTATACCTAACGAGCACATGATAAAACCTATAGAGAGACAGGCATGATTCAACACCACACTAAAACCGCCCGCGTCGTAGATCTGGGTAACCGTTCCATTATTTTCACATGGATCTTTTCCCTCATTCTATTCACGGGAAACCTAAATAAGCCTGCCCTTGCAGCCTC
>JAYWMS010000352.1:0-3064 GCA_035873215.1 Nitrospirota bacterium
AGTAACCAGATCATCTTCTTGTCCAAGCGCATTACAAGCATAACTAGACCAGGGATATTCACTCGGATTTTTAACCATCCCAGCCCGTACCGGGTTCAGTTCAATGTACCGACAACAGGTGAGTAAATAGCGTTCCGTATCAATCGTGAGTTCAAACTGGATTTAAGTAAACTTCCGGATGAGCACGCCCTAGAGGGCTATTGATTATGAAATTCACGTTTTTGTCGGATAACGAAATCCCCTTGCGTAATTAAATTTCTGAACGTCCTATCTCCACTAGGATGCCTAATTATACGGCTGACAGCTGCCTCTTTTGTTTTCTGTATTAAGAGGATCAGTAGATGCTATCCCAGTCCACCTTGGGCTTTAACCCTGGTAGCCGCTCGATCCAGATTGGTCGAGGGGGGAACGCCTAGACACCGCGCAATGACCAAGGGCTATTCGGACTTGACAATATAGCCGCTCTTATCTATGCTTTGAGTTATTCATACCCACGCGGAGAAAGCGTCAATGAGTGGTTATTTTGGGTCCAAGGCAGCCTCCGGGCTGTTTCAAAACATCATTGCCATGATGCCGCCCCACGACACGTACATTGAAACTCACCTAGGCGGTGGAGCGATCATGAAGCGAAAGCCGCCGACGGCGACCAACATAGGCATTGATCTTGACCCGGAAGCGCTCTCGAATTTTAAGTGTGAGTATCCGGTCCAGTTAATCAACGCGTGTGCCCATGATTTCCTATCGCACCGCACCTGGACCGGTTCGGAGTTGATTTACTGTGATCCACCGTATCTGTTAGAAACGCGGACGTCTCAACGCAGGTATCGTTTTGAGTACACGAAACAAAACCATATCAAGCTGTTAGAACAACTGAACCGGCTCAGCTGTCAGGTCATTGTCTCGGGGTATCCTTCGACCTTGTATGACAACCTATTGGGGGATTGGAACGTTGTTGAGTTACAGGCGATGACGTGGGGTGGTCCGCGCACGGAAAAGCTGTGGTATAACTATGAAATAGATCGCGTGCATTGGGCGAGCTATGCAGGTAAGAATTTCACCGACCGGCAACGCATTAAGCGCAAAGCGCAGCGTTGGGGTGATAAATACCGGGCGCTCCCGAAGACGGAACGGTTGGCCGTTATGGCAGCCATGATGGAGGCTGAAGGGTCGGACGCGGGTTGACGGTGCTTTCGGGCGTTCTTCATCTGATGAATAAACAAGGGCCTGTTGAACGAGGTCGAGCCGTGCTGACCAAGCGGTCGAAGGCCCAGCTGATCACGTTAATACTGGAACAGCGAAAGGCACATGATGTGGAACTGGCTGAGAAAGACAAGGAAATTGGTGCACTCACTGAACAGCTTGCTCACTTAAGTCGAGACCGGGATGAGCAAACGGAAAAAGAGATCAACAAGAAAGTAAATGAGCCGAGCTCAAAGAAACCGGAATGGGATAAAGACGGAAATCCAAAACCGAATGCAAAGAAGGGGAATAAGAAACGGAAGCGTTACAAACGACTGGGCTGTGGAAATGTGAGCAAATCGGGCCTAGAGCCGGATGAGACACATCAAATTCCGCTCAACGAATGTCCATTTTGCGAGTGGGATTTGAGTCGCAAAGAAGGCACGACAAAGGCCGGTCGTCTGGTCGAGGATATTGATCCTCCCCAGAAAAAACCCACACTCTCAAAAGAGATCGAGGAGTCCAAGTGGTGCCCGGGTTGCAAACGGATGGTTTCATCGAAAACCGAAAAGGCGTTGCCCGGTTCAGATATCGGATTGAATGCCATGATCGAAATGGCCTATTTATGGGTGATGAGTGCGCTACCTCTGCCCAAGATCCAAGCGCTGTTCCAATCGTTTAAGGCTCTTCAACTCTCCACGGCAGGCATTTCGAAAATCATGATCCGGTTAAGCGAAATCTTACAACCAGTCTACGACGAAATTCTGGTTGATGTCAAACAGGGAATGAAAATATGGGCCGATGAAACGGGCTGGCGTGTCAAAGGAAAACTGTGGTGGTTGTGGATCTTCGCGAATGAGAGAAGCGCCTACTATTGGGTGGACCAGACACGTGGAAGTCTCGTTGTAGAAAGGCTTTTGGGCGAAATATTTTTCGGGATCCTGATTGTGGATGGTTGGCACGCCTATAACAAACTACTCTGCGCCAAACAAAGCTGCATGGCACACATCTTTAGAAAGGTTCGCGCATTTATTGATGCCTATCCACATTATCGTTCGATTATGACGTTTTATCTGAAATTGAGGAAAATTATTCGAGATGGCGAGAAACTTCAAAAGGCACGTTCAGAGCTTGGCGAATGGATCTTTCGAAGACGATTAAAAGTTTTGCGGAAAAGGCTGGATGATCTGCTGAAATGGAAAAACCCCAATATCATCTTGCAGGATGTGATCAAGAAAGTGCATCGCCAGAAAACTCGTATTTTAACGTTCGTTGAACATGAAGGCGCGCCTCACCATAACAACTACGGTGAGTACATTATAAAAAAAGGCGTGTTGAAACGCAAGGTCTCGGGCGGAAGTAAATCAGCGGAAGGCGCTCGGGCCTATGCCCGCCTTCAATCGATTGCCATGACGTGTCAACTCAGGAACATTTCTTTCCATCGGTTTGTAAAAGCTAGCTTGATCCGCTATATCTACACTGGCGAGCCCATGTTGTTAGAAGAATATGAATCCAATATGATAAAAGAAAAGATGGCTGCGTAGAAACGCGAAAACACTCAGTGCTCAGGAACACTAGGTATACAACAACTCTCTTTTTTCCGAAGGAAACCAATCGTGAACAAGGCTGGCGCGTTTCTCGACTCAAATTTTACTTAATTTCAGTTTGAGCTCACCATATCCGCATCTTCGACTCCCGCGGACAAAAAGTTGTTGATAAGACAGAGGACATGTTAGTTAGCGGGGAAACGCTGACGGCTCTCAAACGGTGGTTAGATCCCTTCCCTGATGAGTCTAGCTTATCACCGGGAGACAAGCAGGAAATCATTGGAAACGCGACATCGGTCGCAGGTCATACCCATAACGAATGGGTGGCGTGGACGCCC
>JAYWMS010000356.1:0-2300 GCA_035873215.1 Nitrospirota bacterium
TTTTGAGGCGGGTGAACGACATGGGTTGCCGCGCATTTCGATTCTCAATTATGAAGCCCTACTTGACCCCGAAGGTCTCAAAGAAGCGGAGGTGGACCCTGGGCTCCTCCCTAAGCTGGCGGAGTTGCCGGTCGCCAAAGCTCGCGCAGTTGTGATTGAAGAACTTGAAGCACGTGAACTTCTCGTGAATGTGGAAGACCATCAGATGGCGTTGGGCAAATGCTATCGGTGCAAGACGGTGGTGGAGCCCTATCTATCGCCCCAATGGTTTGTGAAGATTCAACCGTTGGCCGATCCGGCTATTGCCGCCGTAACTGATGGTCGGATTCGAATCATTCCCGAAGGCTGGACGAATAACTATTTAGGATGGATGCGGGATATCAAGGACTGGTGCATCTCCCGTCAAATCTGGTGGGGACATCGCATACCTGCCTGGTACTGCCTCACTTGTCATCCAGAAGTAGAGCAGGCTTCGCAAGCCGGAGGAAGTGGTTTGATCCCCATCGAATTACGCCCTCTGGTAGGGCAAACAGCACCCCCAACTTGTCCAGCTTGCGGCGGCACCTCATTCTTTCAGGATCCAGATGTGTTGGACACCTGGTTTTCCTCTGCTCTCTGGCCTTTTTCTACGTTCGGTTGGCCGGAGAAAACTCCGGATCTTCAAACCTTCTACCCAACCTCTACGTTGGTCACCGGCCTGGACATTTTGTTTTTTTGGGTCGCCCGCATGATCATGATGGGTCTAAAGTTTACGGGTGACGTGCCCTTTCGTGATGTCTACATTCATGCGCTGGTTCGTGATGCGGAAGGCCAGAAGATGAGTAAGTCCAAAGGGAATGTCATTGATCCCCTCACGAAGATGTCCCAATACGGAACCGATGCCTTACGATTCACGCTTGCTTCCATGGCCTCTCCTGGACGAGATATCAAATTAGCCGAAGAGCGCATCGAAGGCTACCGCAATTTCACCAATAAGATTTGGAATGCGGCACGCTTTCTGTTGCTCTATGCCGACGGACCACGCCAAGCGCTCCCGATTCAGGACCGAACGTTTCCGGATCAATGGATATTGAGTCGGCTTCAAGACACCATTGAATCGGTGACTACTCATTTAGAAAATTATCGATTTGATCATGCCGCCAATCAGCTTTATCACTTCATCTGGCATGAATACTGTGACTGGTATCTCGAACTCATCAAACCTGTCTTACAATCTGGAGATACCCCAGAAGCCCAGTGCACTCGGCATACGATGTTGGAGACCTTTGAAATTCTGGTTCGGACCCTTCATCCTTTCATGCCTTTTCTCACCGAGGAAATTTGGCAATCCTTACCCCATGAGGGCGATACGATCGTGTTAGCCCCTTATCCCGCGGGAAATACGGCATGGACCAACGCTCGAGCTGAACAAGATTTTGCGGTCGTCGAACAATTTGTGACCACGACGCGTACGGGTCGATCGCTGTTGGAATACTTACCGTCACACACCTTAACTTTGTATGGCACTTCCAAAGATCCATCAGAACGCGATCACCTTCAACGATTGCGACGACACATCGAACACTTGAGTCGCAGCACGTTGACCCTGTCCGAGCCAGACACCTGGCCTGCCAAACAAGTGCTGCATCTCGTAAGCGGCAGTATCACCATCGGGCTCATGATCGAAGGTGAAGTCGATCTAAAAAAATCGCTCCAACGAATTAAGAAACAACTTGGCAGTAAGCAAAAAGAGGCAACCCGGCTCCAAGGAAGACTGTCCTCACCTGATTTTTCTGCGAAAGCGTCACCCGAAGTCATTCAGGAATCTCAAGACCGGTTGCACAATCTGAAGCTCGAACTTTCTCTGCTTTCGAGTAGTGAGCAGCAACTCCAACAACTTATTTAATTAGGTTCAACTTCCCCGGAATTTGTGGACACGTCAAAAGTATGGCTGAACGTCCTTGAGTCCCCCTCCTTTGTAAGGAGGGGCGGAGGGGAGATAGGCTCTTCGAAGCACCCAATGGCTGCGACCCTTATGGGAATGTTGAAAAAAGTCGCCAGCGGCGTTCTCGCCATTTTGCCGTGCTCACGTACACAGTGTACGCTCCGCGCGTCAAAATGGCTGCGGCCTTGCCCGTGGAAAAGGGCGTCTTGGCGCCCTTGGCCTTGGGCGGGTGACAAAGCAGAGTTTTTTGACCATTCCCCCCAACTGATGAGGCCCGTCTTATCATGGGCGTGTATTGGTCAATGGAGTGAATCATTCAACGGTCCCCTTATGGCTTTCCAATGGCACCGGGATTCTACCCCACCACTCCTCTCCT
>JAYWMS010000359.1:0-3513 GCA_035873215.1 Nitrospirota bacterium
GATGGATGTATCACGGTTACCTCAATTTCCTACATGTGAATCCTGGCATGCCACTATCATTTTCATGCCCGTCACGAGCGTTTTCGGACAAATGTGTCCAAAAATTAACTCTTTCTTGAATTTCCTGACTATTCGGTTTCCTTGATCTCAAGGATCAAGGAATCCACATGGAGCCAGGTTCAATCACCCTAACGTTTGGACCTCTCAATGAATGGGCTTCTTGATGGACGCTTTCCTTGTTTATCCCTATTTCCATTTCAACAAATTCAATAAAGTTTTCCACCCAAAACACCGAACAAACCATTAGGTTAATGCATTTTGATGGAATTTTTTTCTCGGTGTTTCTTTGGAAAAAACATTTCCTCTTACATCCCCTGGCAATAGGGGATCCCATAAATGGTGGGAAATTCACCGCGTATTTACGTGGCTAAGATGATGATTATTTTCCGATTTCTTGACACACTACCATGACATCATTTCGCCACCTGTCCATCAGCAATAAGCTGCTGAGTGTCATCATGATCACCACCTGTAGCGCCCTGGCATTGGCGTGCGTGGTGATTCTCCTCTATGACCTTCTGCTCTATCGCGAATCCATTACTCAAGAGTTGACCACCCAAGCTGCCATCATTGGGGACCATAGCAGCCATGCTCTGGCAAGCGAGGACCCCATCCATGCCACAGAGATCATCGAGGCGCTCCGACATGAACCCGCCATTACTCAGGCGTTAATCTATGCAAAGGATGGCAGAATCTTTGCCAAATACCAATCGCAGATCAACACACCACTCACGTTTCCTTCTGCTTCGGAAACCACAATTTTTGACAGTCTCACCACTTCTTCAATCGTACGAGAAGTTTTTCATGACGGTGAACGCGTGGGCAGCATTTACATACAATCATCCTTGGAAGGTCTCTTCGATCGCTGGATCGGCTTTGTTGGCATTGTGATCGGTGTCATGTTTGCATCTGGTCTCTTTGCCTTGGTGTTGTCGACTCGTTTTCAAAGAGTGATATCCGATCCAATCTTGCGGTTAACCTCTTTGGCCAAACGCATTTCCTCAGAGAAAAATTACAGCCTGCGGGAGAGGACCACCAGCCATGATGAAATTGGCACGCTCATCCAAGGGATTAACGACATGCTCGAGCAAATTCAAAAGAGAGACCGACTACTTGCACATCACCGGGATAAATTAGAAAAGGAAGTCGACAACCGTACAGTTGAAATAGCCCAGCTTCATCAACAGGTCCAACGTATATTGGAAACCGCAGGGGATGGCATCTTTGGGGTAGATACAACAAACACGATCACCTTCCTCAATCCGGCCGGAGCTCGCATGCTCAGCTGTGTTCCAGATAGCCTTGTCGGACAATCCTTCCACGCCTCTGCGCAGCATTCAAGGTCTGATGGAACACCCTACCCTATCGTAGAAAGTCCTATTTACCGTTCATGTACGGAAGGCCTTGAGTTTTTCGTTGATGACGAGATGTTATGGCGCGGGGATGGAACATGTTTTCAAGTCGAGTATACATCTACTCCTATGCGAAACCCAGATGGCACGCTTATCGGTGCCGTCGTCACCTTTCGCGATATCACCGAACGTCGGCAGGTAGAACAAGCTCAACTCGAGGCTAAACAAGCCGCTGAAATGGCCAGTCAAGCGAAATCTCAATTTTTGGCCAATATGAGCCATGAGATCCGCACGCCGATTAGCGGAGTGCTCGGCATGACTGAACTGTTGCTCAATTCGTCCCTGTCCTCACGCCAAAAACATTTTGCGGAAACCGCACTTCGTTCAGGCCGTACTCTCCTCCGTATCATTAATGACATATTAGATTTTTCAAAGATGGAAGCGCATAAACTTGAACTTGACGCCATAGAATTTCCACTTCACCACACTTTAGAAGATTCCGTAGAGTTATTCGCAGACAACGCACAAAGCAAACACCTTGAAATCGTTTCCAGCATCGACACCCATCTTCCGGAACATGCCGTGGGGGACCCAAGTCGCCTCACGCAAGTCATGACCAACTTGATCAGCAATGCCCTGAAATTCACTTCACAGGGAGAAGTCATCATTCGCGCGACGCTGGAAACACAATTCACTGACCATTTCCGGGTTCGAATCGAGGTTCGCGATTCCGGAATCGGCATTTTACCCGCCGTCCAAGAGCAAATTTTCAACGCATTTTCTCAAGCGGATGAATCCACGACAAGAGAGTACGGGGGCACAGGATTAGGCCTGGCCATTTCAAAGGAATTGGTTGAGCTCATGGGCGGTCAGTTGCAGGTAGCAAGCGACGAACACCACGGTTCCTTGTTCTTTTTTACTATTCCGTTAGGACATGGGTCTCAGGCTCGAGACAACGATCCAGCGGTTTCATTCCTGAACAATGGTCGGGTACTCCTCATCGAAGATCATGAGCCAACTCGTGCCCTAATCGGGAGCTGGCTGGAACAGTGGGGTATGACGGTGTGCCCTGTGGGAACCGGCGAGCAGGCTCTACAGACACTCCGCGAGTGTAGGGAATCAAATCAATTCTTCGACTTCATCATCATTGACCACACCTTGCCTGACATCTCAGGATTGGAGCTCATGCCACAAATTTCGGCCGTTTCACTAGGGCCTACCCCACACTGTGTACTCCTTGCCCCTTGGCATATGACCGACACGGAAACTCAACTTACTACCACCATCGGGCTACAGGGCCTCGTTCACAAACCAATTCGTCGTTCAGCCATGTACGATGCTCTATGCCAGGTGCACAAATGGCATCCGGGAAATGAAGCGAACCGGGAAGCCGCTCCCGGTACCGTGTCGCACCACCTATCAGACATCAGGATTTTGTTGGCAGAAGATCATCAGGTGAACCAGGAAATCGTCAGAGCCATGGCAGAACATCTTCACTTTCATTTAGACATCGTGGATGACGGGCAACGTGCCATTGACGCGCTCATTCACCAAACCTATGACTTGGTGTTGATGGATTGGCAGATGCCGGAGCTGGACGGATTGTCCGCCTGTACACGCATTAGGGATCAGCAAATTCATGGCCACCGTCAGACGCATCTCCCCATCATTGCATTCACGGCAAATAATACAGCAGACGATCGCAAGCTATTCCTTGAAGCTGGTATCGATGATGTCCTACCTAAGCCCTTTCATATGGCTCAGTTTACCTCCATGCTCGCGAAATGGTTACCATCGGCTCTCTCTGATGTGTCACCTACTGGTGCGCTACTATCTCAAGACGAATCGGCTCCTCACCTCCCACCTCCGCTTGATCACACCATCAGCAAATCCCTTAATCCTTCCGTCTTGGATCGCATCAAATCGCTACAAAGGCCTGGTGGACCTGACATTGTCGCCAAGGTTCTTACTACTTATTTGAACAATACGCCAAAATTTCTCAATGATCTGGAGGAAGGTTCATCCCAGCAAGACTCTACACGCATTCGTCGTGCGGCCCATACATTGAAATCGAGTAGCGCCAGCATCGGAGCGATCCGTC
>JAYWMS010000421.1:0-7729 GCA_035873215.1 Nitrospirota bacterium
ACTCCACCCCCTGTAAGGCCTTCGCCATCGGTGTAATCAGCAAGCGATACAACTCTCGCAACTCGGTATCGACCGGCTCGGAATGTTGAACAAGTGACCGGTACTGCTGCACGGTATGCGTGATAGCATCAACGCCAGCGGGAATTTCAAAAAATTGGGTTCCTTTTTGTTGCACCAACCAAATAAAACTCTTGTTGTCACCAAGCATGTATGAAACGAGGGCCACACCAGGCTCAAGGCGGGACTCCACCTGTGTGAGTGTCAACGGATCGACCGCCACAAAACTGCTCAACCCAGGGTTTTGCTGCTTGAGTTCCAATAAGGCTTCGTCATAAGCTGCCTGTGCCTTCCGTCGTTGATCCTTGATCTCAGTAGGTGGATGGTCATAGCTCCCCAACTCGCGGTTCAATGCCTCCACATTCACAGCCAGCCTTTCGATGCGCTTCAGCGCAGCTTGATCTACCTCATTTTTTAAGGTCAGTTTCTGATTGCCTAACAAATCAATGAAGCTTCGCGATCGCGATCGCTCCAAATAATTAAACGCGTCATCTGTTCGTCGAAGTCTTATGAGCAGGGTAATCGTCTCACGATAGAGGTCCTGCTTGTTCGTCTGAAAACTATTGCGCAACTCATCAATCTTGAGAGCGGCTCGCATGCCCTCCACGATAGTTACCCCATCGGCATACCACCGGAAGGCATCATCTAATTTTCCCTGCTGTTTGAGAATTGTTGCTCGTCCCGATGCCGCACGCCACTGCACTTCTTTAATGCCATACTGCTTCGCCAAGTCATAGGTCCGTGCATAATATTCCAATGCCTTATCCGGACGTTTCAAACTTCGATTCACATTTCCCAATTCAAGCAAGGCCTTGACCCAATTGATGGCATTCTTAATTTCCGAACTTGTTTTTTCCGCTTGGATAAACTGGACTTCTGCCTCTTCCAGCCGATCGAGCTTTAGAAGTGCCATCCCGATATTGCGATAGTCATATCCCAACCCCCATCGACTGTTGAGTCGTTCATCAATCGCCTTGGCTTTTTCAAACTGTTCTAATGCCGTGACATAGTCGCCCCGCTGGCGATAGATCAACCCTAGATTATTCAATGATGACGCCAACTCGGTTTGAATGTGTTCTTTCTCCGCCATTGCCACAGCTTGCTCTAAATGGACCAACCCCTTATCCAAATCATTCAATGTCCAATACATGAGGCCGCGCGTATTTTTTACCATGATGGTTAATTGCGGATCTTTGGCAGCTTCCGCAAACTTTGCGGCTTGACTCAAGAGTTGAAACGCCTCCTGATAATCTCCCTGAAACCATGCGATATTCGCCGAATACAAATGGCCCGTTGCCAGGAGAAACGAATCATTCAATCCTTCCCCCAGCCTTATGCCTTCTTCATAGTACGTGTGCGCCTCATCAAAGAGCCCCATTTTCTCAAACGTCAACCCCATCTCAAACAAGGTGTTCGCTTCACCTTCTCTATCTCCTAACTCCCTAAATAACTCCAACGCCGCCGCAAATCGTTCTCGTGCCTTTTCATACCGACCAAGCCGGAGATAATAAATCCGTCCGATCCGACGGTGCTGTGTCGCCACATCACCAATCTCTCCGAGCTCCTCATACAACTCATAGGACTTTCCGAATTCATCTAATGCCTGGGAGTAAGCACCCATGTTTTCGCGAACCACACCAAGAGTCGCCACCCCCTCAGCCAAGCGGTCCAGTTCTTCGACCTTTCCCCACCACATTGTCGCTTCCTTCAGACGTTGAATAGCGACCTCATATCGCTCCAAACGAGAATACAAAATTCCTAATCGGTAAAGAGCTTCGGTTTTCTCCTCGGGTTGAGACTCCCCATCCAATAAGCTCAGAAGTTTTTCTTGATGGAAGACGGCATTCTCATACCGGCCCAACTTAAAAGACGCATCCACTGCCAATTTAGTGAGATCCGTCAAGTCTTCAAGTTTCTGAGCATAATGAATCACCGACAAGGCATGCTCAATATTAGTCAGGGCCGGTTCATATCTCTCTTCTTGAAAAAGCGAAACCGCTTGCAATAGCTTCTGTGAATAAATCGCAGAAGCAAACTCGAGTTTTTCTTCTTCCCGCATGCCGGCATACCCAAACAGCCGTCCGGCAACCACAGTTCCTCCGTCTCCAGAAGCATCGGCCACCGCAAAGCTCACCGCTTCATCAGCTGGCAGATCGCGGAGGTAGGCCAGGTAGTTCGACGCTAGATGATAGCCTGCAGCAACCTGCCCTGTCTTTAACTTGACGATGTGAGGAAATCCGGTTCGAATCAAGGCACTCATCAAAACATTCTGCTCAAAGGACCCAGGCTCTATTGACTGGAGCATTATAAGGGAATGATGTTGTCCGCTTAGAACCCCCACAGGCAACCGTTCTCGAACACGAAGTGGTCCATCAATATGAAAGACGAAATCTTCAGGTACTCCTTCCGTAAGGAGCACTTCCAAAGTATTCAGTGCCTGTTGGTCTTGAGAAGCATCGCCACGATAGTGGTAGAGAGACAACGGAATTTCACCGGCCTTCACATTTGAATCGATAGTGGCCTCTCCCGTCATGACCACGTTTGAGTAGAACAAACTTCGCAAATGATACCCATTCACAAAATCATAGAAGCTTGACACATACGTGACCGGTTTTTCTTTTGGGAAAAGTGCCCGAATGGAAGAATCCAGCGATGCGGGGGCCGAAACATACAGAGGGCTCTCGGCTCGCATCATGTCATAGACCGCCTGGTTAATCGAGAGACGACCGGTTTTACGCTGGATGGGAGAATAGCGAATCGACTTCCCATCATGGACAAATCCATGCAAACGTCCGTTAACTCCTTCCACAATTTTGAGATAGGGATGCCGTACACTTAAAATATTGGGCAAAGTCTCTTCCGGAGGGGCATACTGCCACAGCAACGATACTGCCCAAGGGAATTCGTCCTGGAGTGCGTAAAATATTTCCTCTAGTTCAGCGGTCAGTGCTAACTGGTTTTCTCTGTCCCCGACAAGAATTGCTTGCCGCAGCTCTCCAAAGAGATTCTTGAGGACTCCCTGATATTCGGCGATCCCATTCAGAGCAAATTCTTCGCCAAGTTTATCCAACAACACCAGGCTGATCATGCGCATATCCAGACGTTCTGCAATCTCAAACGCATCAGCAAAAGCTCCTTGCTCCACAAATAGGTCCACGGACAAACGAGACAGCGTTTCCAGCCCACCCAGGCTCGCCGTGATATTCTGTTTGCTGAAGGTAACTGGGGTGGGGAATGCGAACACTTCATCGACAGCCTGCCGAACCCAGGCTTTTCGTGTATCGAGTTTCGTGGCACGCTCCGCTTGCGACAGCGACCACAGCCAACGATCGCCCACCCCCAGTTTGTCGACAAGAGATAGCAATTCGGCTTGGATGGTTGTATACGCCTTGTTGTCCTCTCCATCCCAGGCAAGTTCCAACCTGTTCAATTTCAGCATCATACGAACCGAAAGGATTTGGTCTTGAGGTATCACTTCGTTGTCCAACATCACCTCGGCCTTGTGGTAATAGGACCAAGCGCGCCTTTTGAGTTCATAAAACATATGAGCTTGTTGAACGGTATCTTCCAATTTTACTTTTGCTGCAACAGGGGCTTCAGGGAGATGAAACAGAAGAAACGCCGCATTTGTCAGTGCATACAAGGTGGGCGCGTCGGCACGATCGTCGGCTAAATGTTGATCTAGCCCGGCTACCAGTGTTTCGAGGATAAAGGGATCAGGCGAATGACCCTCCAGAACATTCTCTATGGCTAAGCGCGACATGTTATAAAGATTCACGCTCGTTCCGTAGGCCAAGTTCAATGTGCGCGTATACCCCAATGAATGACGGGTATAGTCCAGGGCTTGGTCATTCTGTCCTAACTGATGGGATAATATCCCGATGCGATTCAGGACGACCGCCTTTTCAGTCAACAACGCCACATTCTCATCCGAATCAGTCCGCGTGGCAATCAGATCCAGTTTTTTCAGATAATACTCACGAGCCGGCTCCGGCTCGTCCAGTTTTTCATACGTTCCCGCAATAAAACTGAACATGAGTTTCTGTTCACCGAGTTTATCGAAACCCGTCGCGGCCTGAGACCCATCGTCACTTAAGGCCACGCTCAGATTCAGAAGTCCGACACCCTCCTGTTGCTCCTTCACACCAACCTGCTCGATCAGTTCTAAGCTTGCGAAGTAGCTCTTCAACGCCTTCTTTAAAGCAACCCGGCTTCTGTGATCGTCCAACGTACTCAGGTTATACAAATTCACCCCGACGTTTCGTTGAAGCAGCGCCACATTTTTCTGATTCCCCAACTCCACGTTTATTTCCAACGATCGCGAGAAAGCATCGACAGCTTCTGCATATTGACCTGCATCTTGGTGCGACAAGCCCATACGCTCTAACAATTCAGCCTTCAGACCTTGTTGGTCCGCCGGGACACGACTGACTGCAAAACCAAATTGCTTTAACGATTCCGATGTCCGACTGGTTTTAAAACATGCTTCGCCATAATTTTTTCGATACAGCAGTTCCGTGGTGGAATCACCTCGCGGGATAAAGACCTGTTCGCGTTTTGCATATGCGCGATAAGCCTCTCGATAATTGCTGAGCGCCATATAGGTGTTCCCAAGATTCAGAAGTAGATTGGATTCCACGTTAGGAAATTCAAACTCATCATTCAGTTCCAGTGCAATGCGATAAGAATGTTCTGCTTGTTCCAAGAGTCCTGTCGCTCCACCACCTCGCTCTTGTTGTTCATACGCCCAACCTAAGGTTTGATGGAAATAGGAAATCCCGGGATTGAGTCGAATCGCCTCCCGCAACAAATTGACAATCTTCACAAGGTCAGCCGGCTGGGAATACGACAAGGCTAAAGCCTGGCTGTACCGGATGTTTGGATTATTCGGATTCTGGGAAACCAAATCATGATACAGCGCTTGCACCTCGACCAATTCTTTCAACATGACCTTGGTTGCAATGTAGCCACGATGGGCTTCCACTGAATCTGGATGTTCGTCAATAATCTGTTTAAAGGCTTTCGCCGCAATGCGCACTTCACCCACATTCCGTTCCTTCAAAGCCTGACGGACCAATTGCAACACACGCAGTTCTTGGTTTCGCCGGAGCAGAGCCTGATCTTCGCCAGTTCGTCCAACCAGAATCGTATAAACCTCCGCAGCCTCTTCGTACCGCTCCGCTGCAGATAAGATCTCCGCCTTGCGACGATAGGCCTGCGTTACAAGAGAATCAGAAGGTGGGGGCCTCCCCAGGAATCGATCAAGGGCTTGAAGTGCCTTAAGTTGCTCACCGGCTTGCTCATAGAGGTCAGCGATACGTAGTTGCGTCGTACCCACCAGCACTGGTAACTGTGGTTGTTGGTCCGCCAATCCATACAGGGCAGCGGTCTGTTGATGAACATCGTTACCCTGCTCAGACACAGCAATAGCCTGGCCAATCGCTCGAATACCCCATGAACTCTGTTCTCCAAACATTTCAAGCACATCGAGAAATACCTTGAGGAGACTGTTTGTATTGCCCACACTCCGATAGACGACACCACGTGCAAACAGTGCCTTCGCCCGCATTTCCTTATCAGACAATTCATCGACCTTGACCAAATACTCCAATGCCGTTAATGAATCTTCTATCAACATGAACAATTGCCCGGATTCGATGAGAGCCGTTCCATAGACCATGTCATCCTTGCGGTAGGGCGACGCGAGCGACATGATTCCGGCGACCCGCTCCTGCACTGTGCGCTGGATCTCACTGCTGCTTAACCGGGGGATCTGTTGATGGAGACCCAAGACCTCTTGATGAATTCCTGCAAGCACTCCGAGGCGTCCGCCGGTTTTCAAGTAGGGGATCAGCACATCATGAGCCAGTCGCCACTGACCGGATTCCCTCAACGTTTCGACATAATGAAAATCAAAAGTTACGCGGTCCGTATGGGCCAAGTTTTTGGTCAAATTACGTGCAACATTCGCCAGAACAAGCAATTCCTCCGGTCTTTCTTTTTGATCTAAATGATGACCAGCCAGCTGAAGAGCCCGATCAAATGATGTGTAATCCTCTAAGAAACTTTGAACTGCCAGTCGGTAAATATCACCCTTCCGCAAATCCGAGAAATAGACAAAACCTTGTGCTTCTGCAGGATAGAGATGAAAGTTTCCGTTAGAGGTAAGTTGATACAGATTGCCCACCCCGCCTGTTGCAAAATCCCAACGCGCTCTCCAAATCGATGATTCATCGCTCGTATCGATCGCACCATCTCCATTGGTATCGTGAGCATAGCGGGCAACCGTCACCCAATCAGGCCCGCTCAGGGAAGACCACACATTCAGCGTGTCTCCTCCAAGAAGCGTGGTGTGTTCGTTGAGTCGACTTTCGCTTACGACGATCAGCTCCCCCTCTCGTGCCACTGAAAGCCAGCCATTGTCTCCGACTGAATACGCGGAGACTCGGTCCATTAACAACTTCTCTTCATCGTTGGCTAATGTTCGTCGATACAAGTCTGAGATGCCTGTCCCCACATTCTGCTTCAGATAATAGACGCCGTCACTCCGCGGTCCCCATTTCGGAAGCGAGTCACCCGTCTCCAACGTAGTCAATTGTCGCTCCTTGCCACTTGCCAGATCCATCAAATAGATGTCTCCTCGAGGGTCTGTCTTATGTGAAACATAGAGCAATTGGCTGCCATCAGCATTCAATGAGGGATCACGATCAGCGGACGGTTGAACAGTCAGCTGTCGAGGTAGAGACACGACACCCACATTGAGCGACTTTAGCCAAATATCTGGATTCCCCGACCGCTCAGAAACAAAGGCCAGGAAACGACCATCACGCGACGGTGCCGGAAAATAATCAACCGCCGGATGGGAGGTCACTCGCTCGAATTCAATGGCATACGCGTTGACCACACCCAACATGGAAACAACCAGGATCATGAGAATTGTATTCCGTATGCTATGTCGAAATTCTTGATTCATAAATTCATTAAAATTTTGAAAGCACGCCAAATGATTCAAAAAGTTCTTCCGGAAAGGCCACAGCTTCTTTCCCGCGCCAAGCGTACGGGTCAGTACGTGATCACGACAAAAAAACGAGACCGCCGCTGGAGGACCTTTTCAACCTCCTACCATCTATTTTTCCTTTTTCACCCATGTCCCATCATCAATCTGAATCATATGCCCTATAGGAGCCTTATCACGATTCAATGCCGCAAACATCTTCTTCACACGAGGTAAATCTTTCTCAGACAATTTCTCATTGGTTTCAATCACACGTGTCATGACCACCGCGCGATCCTCATTTTCTTCCGCGACCAGATTGTTCACAAACGCAACTTGAGTAGGTGCCACCTGTTTCCGGTCCAAAAACGTCAGGCCTCCCTCATTATTCTCTCCGAGTACCCCCCGTTGTTTGAGCGAATCAAGATCATCCTTGTTAAATGATGATCGCTGCAATGCTCGAATAACTCGTTTCTTTCCTGCAGGAATTTCAGGACTCTTTTTGAGTTTCCCCTTCGGATCAATGTACCGAACCGACGCCACGAGTAAGACCTCTTGTTTAAGCTCTTGATAGGTTCCAAGCACTTGATTTTCTAAGGCCGTTCGTTCATCGATCACAGTGACGCCAACTAAGGGTCCTTCACACCCCGTGCTCAGCACTAGGCTCAATGTGACGAC
>JAYWMS010000431.1:0-10386 GCA_035873215.1 Nitrospirota bacterium
CATCAACTATTGTTTTTCTAGGGTAGGTAATGTTGAAAAAAGCATGTCCTGAGCTTTGTCGAAGGGCCGCCAGCGGCGTTCGCGCCATTTTGCCGGACCTTCGGGCTCACAGACTTGCCGCTCTTCGCGCCGTTCGCACTCACGTACTGTGAGTACGCTCCGCGCGTCCAAATGGCTGCGGCCTTGCCCGTGGAAAAGGGCGTCTTGGTGCCCCTTGGGCCTGGGCGGGTGACATAGCGGACCCTTCGGAAAGACTCAGGGCATGCTTTTTTGACCATTCCCGTCGGCCACTGATATCGATTTCGCTTAGGGCATATATGGGCCATGTGAGAGAGATATTCAACAGGCCCAGGGTTGAAGTAAATTAATTTTTTCACCTTTATAGTTTCATCCTCACTTTTTCTCGTAACCCATCTCCTGGTCGAATTCTCATCCAGGCCAAGGCTCCGACGAGCGCCATGGCAGCTGCAAAACCAAGTGAGGTTGACCAGCCAAATTGGTTGGCGAGCCAGGGTGTGAGAGTAGGTGAGAGCGTCCCACCCAGGTTGGCCCCAGTGTTCATCAATCCCGATAGGGTCCCGGCATGCGGCTTGGACAAATCGGTGGTTGAGCTCCAGAACGCTCCAATCGTGAAATACAAGAAGCCTGCCCCTAAAGAAAGAAACAGAATCGCCCCAAGAGGTGCCTCCATATAGGCGCCTACAAGGATCGCGATCGCGGCCCCGCTCATGCCCGCCCCGCCAACCCATCTTCGTCCGCGGTTGATCCCGTATTGCCGTCCGAGCCGATCTGTCACCCATCCGCCGAGCGGGCACAACAGTGAAATCGCGATGAAGGGGCTGGAGGCAAAGAAAGCTCCGCGCAAGACATCGAAGCCGCGTTCTTCAACAAGGTATAAATAAAACCATGACATATACACATACGCGACATATCCAAAACAGGTGTAACTCAAAACCAGCCACCAGACTGTGGGGGTGTGGGCAATAGCCCGCCAGGGGATGGGGCCGGGCTCGGGCTTAAGCTCAAGACGGGCGGCGAGGGTTGAGCCGCGAATCAATTCGGCTTCTTGAGCGTTGACATGAGGGTGATCTTCAGGGTGGTCTGTCGCATACCAGTACCAAAGGCCAGCGATGATGAACCCCAAGATTCCTGCCAAGTAAAAGGCCAATTGCCACCCGTAGTTGACCATGACCCATGCCGTAACGGGCGGAGTGAGAGCCGAGCCGATGCCGATACCGCTAATCGTGACCGCGATTCCTAATCCGCGTTGATGGGGATGGAACCAGTTGGCGATGGCTCGATTAAAATTTGGAAGGGCAGCAGCTTCCCCGATGCCAATGAGAAACCGGACGAGCATTAAGGAGCCGCCTATGCCGAGCAGGCTCAATATTGGCAAAGTAGGGGCCAACGCCGTCAATGCTGTAAAAATCGACCACCAAATGACAGCCAACGTGAGTACGCGTCGGGGGCCCCATCGATCGCCTAACCATCCGCCTGGTATCTGGCATAGGGCATAGCCGAAGACGAAGGCAGAAAAGATATGTCCCATTTCTACCTGGGAAAGTCCTAAGGCGGGCATCATTTGACGCGCGGTAATGGAGATATTGACCCGATCGATATAGGTGATGATACTAATGCCCAGTAACAGTGACAGGATGGTCCACCGCGTATGGGTCGGAGGTGTCATATGGGAAGGGTTCACCATTAGATTGGGCCGCACTTCCGAAACCATATCGCCCTTTAATCCGGAATGCTAGGTTAACCCTTTGGCTGGGATATATTGGGTGGTCAGAAGGATGCCTGGTTGCCTTTCTAACCCTGTCCGTGTTAGATGGTGCCACTCAGAAGCTGGTTTTTAGACGTATTTCCTTACGCCTAACGAATCCAGGAGGAGATTTTATGGCAAAGATGGCCAAGAAGAAACCAAAACCCAAGGCTAAAACAGTGGCAAAGGCTCCGAAGAAAAAATCCAAAGTCGTAGCGGCTAAGGCCAAAGTTAAAAAAAGTGGAAAGGGTTCCACAGCAAAACCCAAACCAAAGGTTAAGCCCAAACCCAAACCAAAGCCGAGGCCCAAGCCGAAACCCAAGCCGAAACCGAAGGTCAAATCGAAACTGAAGTCTTCGGTAAAAGCATCTTCTAAAAGTCGTTCTGGCGCGAAGAGTGCAACCCTAGCCAGGAAAGCCGTAGGGAAAAAGGCAAGCAAAAAGGCAGCTACCAAGAAAAAGGTAGTCACTAAGAAAAAGGCCACCTCTTCGGTGAAAACCAAAAAGGCTCAAGTCAAGAAAGCAAAGACGGCAAAGTTGAAAACAGTGGCAGTCAAAACCAAACCAAAAGCGCCATTGAAAAGAGCCCTTCCCAAAAAGACGAGTCCCGCGGCCAAAAAGGCTTCCTTAAAAAAGGCTCCTAAGAAATCACCAGCGAAGGCAAAGAAGGTCAAAGAGGTCACAACCATCGCAGCGCTCATACCTGATCAGGCGAAGGAATCCAAAGCCAGCATAGCGGAAGTGATTCCTCTTCAGAGAGTGGGGGATGGGAATGAAGGATCGGAAGAACCGGCCGAAGATTTCCCTGTTGAATTAGAAGAGGCCGAAGTCACGACGGAATTGGATGAGGACTTCGATGAGGAAGAAACTGAAGAAATAACCGGAGAGCTGAATAATGACTTAACCGGGGATTTATCGGAAGAGCTGGGGCAAAAAAAGTTTGTTCCTGACCCCGATGGAGGAGGGGATGAGGATGATGAATTACCTCCTGGATGGTAGGGCCTCTTGGCCTTAACCAGGAGGTGTGGTGGGAAAAGGGTCCATGCGATGTACGTCTGGTCGGACCTCATCGGGAACTGAAAACTTTCTCATCACCTAATTCATGCAAATTTGTGACAAACCACCTAATAGTGGATGAGTAATCATGAAGGAGGAGTGCATGGCTGAGACAGGCAGTTTACCGCGAATCGGGGATGCGGCCCCAGACTTTCAGGCGGTCACAACCTTTTCCGGTGAATTTGGGTTTAGCGTATGGCAAGAGCAGGATTGGGTAGTGTTGTTTTCACATCCAGCCTGTTTTACTCCTGTCTGTACGACTGAGTTGGTCGAGTTCGCAAAACGGAACGAGGATTTTCGGGCCAAAGGTGTGAAACTACTGGGTATCAGTGTGGATAGTATTCATTCGCATCTGGCCTGGCTGGAAAACATCAAACAAAAGATGGCCGTGACGATACCGTTTCCCATGGTCGCGGATGTCAATATGCATGTCTCCAATATGTATGGCATGATCCACCCTGGTGCCAGCACGACCGCGACAGTTCGGGCCTTGTTTGTGATTGATCCCAAGCGTGTCATTCGCGCCTTGATATATTACCCCATGAATGCAGGGCGGAATGTCGATGAAGTGCTTCGGCTTGTTACAGCCTTACAAACGGCGGATAAATATTCCTGCGGAACTCCCGCAAATTGGCAGGAGGGAGACAAAGTGGTTGTCTCGCCACCCAAAACGGTCAAAGAAGTGGAAGAGCGGTTGAGTCATACTGATCGAGAAATCAAAGATTTTTATCTCACGTTGAAAGACCCTAAATTGAAGGAGGCTAAGTCGAAAGAGACTAAAGGGTAGCTGATTCCAGGTCTCTCCCGGTAAGTCCGTGATAGCAGTTTCAGACTTCACGAAAATTTCTCACAGGGTTTGAAAGCCGAAGCCTCAGTTGTTCTATCTGGTAGCACTCTCTTCCCTTTCATGTGGGATATTGATATCAGTCCTCCTTACCTACAGTTTTTCCTTTTCCCACAAGTTCATCATATTTCTCTGGGTCAAAATCAACGATGAAACACTGTCGATTGGTGACAGCATCAGGACTCTCTGTGTTTGTGACATGGAGTTGTCTCATCACCCTGGCATGGGGAGAATGTCGTCTTGAACAGGATTCTGATGAGAGCTCGAGAATCATGGTGCGTCGGGTGGTTGGTTCTTGCACCTCTGACGAACGGCTCACGTTGGCCGTAAAAGCTGATGAGGTGCTTCAGGCGCTTAAGGCTGGGCGAGGGATTGAGTTGGAAGGTGTCGTCCTGACAGGAGATGTGTTGTTGGACCAACTTCCTGTTGAAGCGGTGGGACCCCAAGATTTAGCACGCCCCTTTGTAAGCGACCGATTGTCCTCGGGCAATATTGAGACGGTTCGCCGGATACGCGGGCCCTTCCTTTTACGTCACGTCGAGGTGCAAGGCGTGATCGCCACGAATTTCGTGACGGGAGGGTATCTTCTCGTGGAAGGTCCGTTCAGCATCCGGGATTCCACGGTTCAACGATCAATTGATTTTTCACGATCCGCTTTTTTGGATAGCGTGGATTTCTCAGGGTCGAACATTCTCCACGAAGGCTTCTTTATCCAATCCGTCTTTGCAAAAGGCGCCAATTTCGAGGCAGTGAATTTTGGCACACACACTCGGTTTCACAAGGCCGTCTTTGGCGAGAAGGCCACGTTTACGGGTAGCACATTTCAGGGGTTGGCTGAATTTTTGGAAGTGACCTATCACCAAGAGGCCGAATTTTCGAATGCTCACTTCACCATGGGGACAGGATTTTCAGGAACACGCTTTCAGCAACAGGCAACGTTTAATCAAGCGGTGTTCGATCGAGAGGCTTATTTCCGCTTTGTTGAATTTGATGGAGATGCCAGGTTCCAGAGCGTCACCTTTGGTGCAGCGACGGATTTTACGGAGGCAAAGTTTCATGCCGCTTGGGACTTTGCCCATGCAAACTTTGCCGTCTTGCCGGATTTTCCGAAGGCACAAGCCGAGGTGTTGGCAGAGTCTGAGAATCGATTGCAAGATGTCAGAGTGCAAGCCAGCATCTTTGCCTTCTTGATTGGCGCGCTCCTCGTTTTTATGTTCCGCGTCAGACGGTCCAAGCGTGGAAAATCAAAAAATTCTTCAAAGATTGTTTGACTAGCAAACTCAGGGCCCCCAGGACGCTCCTTTTCAGGGCAAGGCCCCATCCTCGTGGCTGGGCGGATGGCACCAGGTAATACCCAAACCTGGCCAAGGAGTGAGCCCCCTGCTGGAGACCCCTTCGACTAGCTCAGGTTTGGCTTTTTCCTTACCTCCTACTAGATGTTGAGATCCGGTTTGCCCCTATCCCCTAAACATGGTATACCTCTAAAATCCTAATAGGGACTACCTCGGTTGAGTTTTCTCCCCTGTTTTTGGGAAAGTAAGCATCATGGAACAACCAGACATTTCGTATGAAGTGAAACTTGATGCCTTTACCGGCCCCCTCGATTTGCTGCTCCATCTCATTCGAAAACATGAAATCAACATTTACGATATTCCCCTCTTCATGATCACCAAACAGTATTTGGATTACATTCATATGATGAAGGATCTGAATCTTTCCTTAGCTGGAGAATTTTTGGTGATGGCGTCGACCCTTCTGCATATCAAATCCCGTATGTTGTTGCCGCAGGATGAAACAGTGAGTGAAGATGACGAGGAAGGCGAAGATCCTCGGAGTGAACTGGTGCGGCGACTCGTGGAATATCAGCAATATAAAGAAGCGGCTGGGGAGTTAACCGAACAGGAAATGCTGTGGCGGCAGATGTTCCATCGAGAGCCCGTGCAACAGCAACCCATCGTGCGAGACGTACTCGTAGATGATGTCAGCCTGTTTGATTTGCTTGATGCCTTACAGGATGTGTTGATACGAACTGAGTCAGAAATATTCGTAGATATTACCCCGGATTCGATGACCGTGCAGGACAGTATCAATTTCATTATCGAACGTCTCGAAAGTGAATCGACCGTCACGTTTTCGGCGTTATTCGATAATGCGACCAATCGCATGGTTGTCATCACGACTTTTTTAGCACTGTTGGAGTTGGTCCGTATGCGGCTCGTTCGAATTTTTCAAGGTGATTTGTATGGTCCGGTTCGCATTACGCGAACCTTTATTGCTGGACAGGGAGATGGTCAACTGGATGCCCAAACCGGAACGACCGGTCTGGACACCTGGCAGAATGGAGGACCGAATGGGAATGGAAACCACTGAAACCATTAATACCACTGAAACAGACATGTGTATTGAGCCTGTACCGGAGGATATGTGTGTGACGGAAGAAATGGGACTGGTTCCTGAAGGCCCTGAGGCTGAAGCTGCCCCCGAACCTGAAGAACAGCCGGACCAGGATCCGCAACCAACTGATGCCTTGAACGAGAAAGAATTAAAGGGGGTATTAGAATCGTTACTGTATGTCTCGCATGATCCCCTCACGTTGGATAGATTAACCACGGTGCTGGAAGGTCCTCCCAAGGCAGCAGTACAGTCAGCGCTGCGGTCTCTGCAAGAAGATTATGACCAGGAGGGACGCGGCCTGCAGATTTCGGAATTGGCAGGAGGGTATGTGATGGTCACCATACCAGATTGCGCACCTTGGATCACCAAACTGCAGAAAGCCAAAGCCTCGGCAAAGGTCACCCGGTCAGCTATGGAAACCTTAGCCATTATCGCCTACAGGCAACCCATCGTTCGTGCAGACATCGAACACATTCGAGGGGTGGAAACATCCGGCGTGATTCGAACCCTCCTTGAACATAAATTGATCCGAATGGTGGGCCGCAAGGATGTGCCAGGTCGGCCGATTTTGTATGGAACGAGCAAAGTCTTCCTCCAGCGGTTTGGACTCCGCGATTTGAAAGATCTCCCGCCTCTTCGGCAATTTAAAGAACTCGGCCAAGAAGGCTTGCCTTTTTTTGATGTTGGCGAGGAAGAGATTGAGACTGTTGAAGAGCCCTTGCTTGACGCCAACGGGCGCTTGGATGAGGGCTCGTTGCCCGATACACCGGTTATGATCGAGGAAGACTCTTCATCCCCGTGATCGTTTGATCTGCCGGACTCAATCTTGGTTGGTTTTACGTGACGGCTATCCTTCTCTGGTAGCTATCTTGAACCAGCTGATTCGCTTGTTCTCACCCACTCTCTCTCCTACAATGATCTGAGCAAGGAACTACCATGGACCTCGTGTTGCCGGAAAGAAAAAATCCCATCGGGTCCGACCTGCGCCGTCTTTTACGACCAGATTCGGTCAAAGACGACGCGCCAAGTCTACGGGCCTATGCCGTGGACGCCAGTATGTACCGCATGACACCGCAAGCGATTGTTCTTCCCGAAACAGAAGAAGACATCGACGTGGTCATGGACTTTGCTCTTCAGCGCGGAATTCCCCTGACCACACGAGCAGCAGGCACCAATCTCACGGGATCAGCCGTTGGATCCGGCATTATTTTGGATGTGTCCCGGCTCAATCGAATTCTCGAAGTGAATACCGAAGAAAATTGGGCTCGAATTCAACCAGGAATTATCCTTGCAGAATTGAATAAACAACTGAGTAGCACCGGGCTCATGTTTGGTCCGGATCCCTCAAGCGGAGATATGTGCAAACTAGGTGGAATGCTCGCCAACAATTCATCAGGCCCGCACACCTTGAGGTATGGTTCGGTCAAAGACAATGTGTTGAGTATGCGAGTCAGATTGGAATCGGGCAATTGGTTGGTGGCCCAACCGACGAACCTTGACAATGGGGCATTCACCCAACTCTCTGCAACATTTCCTGAATTGCAGTCGATCCTTGAACTCGTACAAAGCAACAAGGAACGAATTCAAGCCAAACGTCCAAGGGTGAGTAAAAATAGCGCAGGTTACAATCTTTTTGAAATCGTGGATGGACTGGAGCAAAGGGTTTTTGATCTCCCTAAGTTGTTCGTAGGAAGTGAGGGGACCTTGGGGGTATTTAGTGAGGCCACGATCAATCTCGTGCCCAAACCTAAGGCCATCGTGGTGGCCATGATTCATTTCCAGCAACTTGAAGAAGTGGGAGAGGCCGTCCCACATCTGCTGAAGTTAGAACCAAGCGCGTTGGAAATCATGGATGCCAATACCTTGGATTTGATCGACCGTTCCAAGCATGGGATTCCTGCTCATGCGGCCGCGACCTTGCTCATGGAGTTTGATCATGACCAAGACCCAAGTCGGAGTCAGCAGCTCTTAGAACTGTGCCGTCGGTTTCGGCTTGCCGATGATCCTGTGCTGGCCTTTGATCTTGAACGTCAGGCGGAATTGTGGAAAGCCAGAAAGGCATTGTATCCCACCCTGTACCGGTACGACGCGCGTAAAAAGCCCATCAACTATGTGGATGATGTGGTGGTCAAAGCTGAACGAATGAGTGACCTCATTCGTTACTTAAATGAGGTGTTTGGGAAAGAGCACGTCCCGGTGGCAATTTTTGGTCATATTGGCAATGGCAATGCGCATATCGTGCCGTTAATCGATGTGAATGACGAACAAGACTTTCAGAAAATGGTGGATAGTTATTACGAGGTTCATCAGACGGTGCTGACGCGGTTTGAAGGGTCGGTGTGTGGCGAACATGGGGATGGCCGAGTACGTGCAGAAATGGTGCGGAAAATGTTTGGCGAAGAACTGTATGGCTTGTTCGTGCAAGTCAAGAATGCGTTAGATCCCGCTGGCATCCTGAATCCAGGGGTGAAAATCAGTGATACGTCCTTCACCGAAAATATTGATTTTGAACGATTGGGAAAGGCGTGCGCGACCTGTGCCAAATGTAATTCCGTCTGTCCGGTGTACGATGTCTTTCAATCAGAAGACATGAGTTCGCGCGGATGGTTTGAAATCGTCACGGCCAAAGACTACAGCTATTTGAATTCCAAGCGCGTTGTCGAAGCGTGTCTGAATTGTAAGTCCTGCCGAACCATTTGCCCTGCGGATGTGGATGTCTCCGAACTGATCCTCCAGAGACGGGCGGAGCATCCCAACGCCTTCGCCGGCAAGTTGTTTAAACTTCAGGCCCAACAAAATCGCTTTGGAAAACTGATCAAGCTGGCGGGGAAAACGCAAAACCTTTGGGATCGGCCTTTCGTGAGGAAAATCATGGAAGTGCTGCTTCGTCCATTGGTTAAACAACTCTCTGAACGTGCACAGTTTCCCTGGAATTTGAAACTTCCCCGATTGGCCACAACGCTATTGCGCGAACGACATTCGGAGTTGTGTGTCTCCGCTGCCTCCTCGTCGCCAACGGGTGATGGTCAACGGAAAAATGGGGCGAGTGCAAAAAAGAAAGTGGCGTACTTCCATGGATGTGCCGCGAATTACTTTGATGATGGTGTGGGTGATGCCGTCATTGATGTGCTCAAACATTACGGAGTCACGCCAGACTTGCCTCCGCAGCGTTGTTCCGGAACCCCGATCGAAACCTATGGACATCGCGAGTTGGCGAAAGAGGGTGCGCGCGTGAATTTAAAAAATTTTCAGGACTATGATGTGGTTGTTACGGGCTGTGCATCCTGTACGCTCGCGCTCAAAGATTATGCAACGGCTTTTAAAGGCGAGCCGGAGGAATCCATGGCCAACACGATGGCCCCAAAGGTGAAACACATTTCGGAATTAGTCATGGAGCTTGACCCCGATCGCAAGCCTGGACCGAAATCAGCCAAAACTCGGAAAGTGACCTATCATTCCTCCTGCCATTTGCGCGCAGCCGGTGTGACGAAACAGCCTCGCCAATTGTTATCCAGAATGCCAAATGTGGAATTCGTCGAGATGCAAGATGCAGACCGCTGCGCGGGAGGAGCCGGCACCTATATCGTGAAGGACTACGAGACGTCTCAAAAAATCGTGCAACGCAAAAACCGCGCGGTTATGCAATCGGGTGCCGACGTGGTCGCGACCAGTTGCCCGGCCTGCATGATTCAATTGCGAAATGGATTGGGCGAGGACAAAGAAGTAAAACATATTGCACAGCTGATCCAAGAAAGTTTACAAGAGGAATAGAGGGACAGCTAAAGACATCGAAATGTTTCCCCCTTTGAAAAAGGGGGTTGGGGGATTTTAAAATAACATTTCTTTTGGAACCTTCCGTAGAGCTGATGTAGCAACATTAACAAGTCAAAGGGGATTTCTATGGTGACCGTTCAGGTGTTTGGCCAAACCCTGCTTCCCTGTGTTGAAGAACCGGAAATGGATTGTGAAATCCAGGGTTCGCCCACTGTCCGGGAGTTCCTAGAAGGCAAACCTGAGAAGTTCGAAGGATTGATGGAATTCTTACGAAAAGGGGAGCTAATGGTCACGGTGAATCGGAAGATCTCAACATTGGAGACCAAGCTGAAAGATGGAGATGTGGTGAAGTTTACGCATCAGTTTAATCCGGAGTTGGAGGGGATGATGTGGCACAACCCCTAGCAGGGGGTTGAAAAAACCCGCCAGCGGCGTTCTCGGGCCTTTGTCGTGCTCACGTACCGCTTGTACGCTCCGCTCGCCAAAGGCCCTGCGGCCTTGCTGGACGGCCTTTTTGAACCCCCTGTAAAAACATGAAGAAATGTTAGTCCCGC
>JAYWMS010000432.1:0-2612 GCA_035873215.1 Nitrospirota bacterium
CAAAAAATATCTGACCGTAAATTGGCACCTTGATGACGATGTTCCCCGACGAGTTCGAGGAGATGCAGATCGGCTGCGGCAAGTGCTGCTGAATCTAATATGGAACGCGATTAAATTCACCGATCGAGGCAGTGTGCACGTTCAGGGAAAGCTGGATGTGGGAGCCTCGGGACAACCTCGGACTGTGTCCAATACGACGGCCACTATTCAGGAGCAGGTCATGTTGCAGTTCTCTGTTCAAGATACCGGCATCGGTATTTCTGAAGAAGAATGCCGTCAACTATTCCAATCATTCAGTCAGGTGGATTCGACGCAGACGCGACGTTTCAGAGGGACCGGCTTGGGCTTGGTCATCTCAAAACAACTTGTGTCTCTCATGGGGGGAAAAATCGGGGTAACGAGTGTTCCGGGTCAAGGTAGCACCTTTTGGTTTACCCTGAGGATGGAGGAATGTTCACCCTCCGATTTGAAACCACAATCAACGACCATCCTCCCACAGGTTGTCTCACCTCTTATTAATGGTAGGCTTAACGCGAAATTGTTACTTGTCGAAGACGATCCTGTGAACCAGGAAGTTGCGCTTGGAATGTTGAAGAAGCTTGGGTGTAAGGTAGATGTTGTGACAAACGGACAGGATGCCATCGAGACGGTTCGGCGTCTTTCATATGATTTAATCCTCATGGATTGTCAAATGCCTGAGGTTGATGGGCTGGAAGCCACCGCTAAAATTCGGGAGCATGAACAGGCCCAAACGATTTCCGACCAAGACGGGCGTGAAGGTGAAACGAGACGAAGAGTTCCCATTATCGCAGTGACGGCGAATGCACTCGCGGGGGAACGTTCTAAGTGTTTGGCCGCCGGGATGGATGAGTACCTTGCCAAACCGCTGTCACTACCACAGTTGGAAAACATGCTTCGACAGTGGATTCCCCTGGGCCCAGGCGTTGGCGAAGCGGTGGCAGACCGCCAGAGCGAGACGTCGGGAGGTGTAGATCAACTACCCCCGAACGGGTCACTGAATATGAAGGTGCTGCAGGACTTGATCGAAATCGGGGGCGAGGACGATCCAGAATTTGTGAACCGGATTATCAACCGGTTCCTGAAAGAAACCCCTCAACGGCTCAAGGATATTCGGGATGCCGTGTTAGAGAAGAATTCCGAGAGTTTGTGGCGCACGGCTCACCAATTGAAGGGAAGTTCCGGGCAATTTGGTGCGGGGCCGATGGCTCAATTGTGTCTCAACTTGGAAGAATTCGGGAAAGCCGGAAAACTGGAAGAGGCCCGAGCGGTGGTGTCGGCGCTTGAAACCGAGTATGGATGTGTCTGCAACGTATTGCAGGAATCCGGATATTTGAAATTTCGGGAGATTGGCGAATGAAAGTCCTGGTTATTGAAGACGATGAATTAATTCGTGACATTCTAGTCAAAGTGTTGGAAAAAAATGGATTTACTCAGAATGCTGTTGGCACGGGCGAGGAGGGGCTGTCTCTCGCACAAGCCAATTCATACGATGCCATTGTGCTGGATATTAACTTGCCCACGATTGATGGGTATGAAGTCCTGAAACAGATTCGGGCAAGAGGGGGGCATACACCCGTGTTGCTTTTGACCTCTCGCCGGAATATCGGTGATCGTGTTCGGGGTCTTGACCTTGGGGCGGATGACTACCTTTCCAAACCCTTTGAGTACGAAGAACTTATCGAACGCCTGCGGGCGATCATGAGGCGTGGTAAACTTCCCTTGCGATAGATATAGGTCCAACGGATGATCTGTCCATTCCAGTCCGCCACTCATGGAGAATGAGGTCTTGCCCGAATATGGTAGGTATTTCTAATCGATCAGGCTTTCTCATTCTGTTAGCGGCGTGGTGTTTGTCCATCGGTCCTGCCTCCTACAGTTGGGGTGATCCGACCCGTGGAACGCTCAAAGGGCGAGTCATCTTTCTTGGCGCCGTCTCTCCGGCCAAGAAATTAGTCGTCAAACGAGATCCGAATATTTGCGGGAAGACAATTACGTATCAACCGCTCCTGGTGGATGAGGCTTCCCGAGGCATGCGGTATGTAGTTTTGAGCCTCGAAGGCATTGACTATCCACGTCCGCAAGATTCCGAAGAAATGGTGACCTTTGCCAACAAAGACTGTTCCTTTCAGCCTCGGGTGCAAGGTGCGATGCTTGGACAACTGCTCCAATTAATAAACAAGGACCCCATGTTGCACAATACACATATTCGCTTGGAGAAGCGTACCTTTGTCAATGTCGCACAGGTGGTCGGCGGTCGGCCGATTGTCAAGCGACTCCAAGACGCAGGTATCATGCGGGTGAATTGCGATAAACACAAATTCATGCAAGGCTATTTGCTTACATTCGACCATCGGTATTTTGCCGTCACCAATGAGTTCGGAGAGTACGAATTACCGGACGTTCCCGCAGGGAATTGGACGTTGAGGATATGGCATCAAACTCTGGGAACGCTGAAGACCGAGGTCATTGTGTCAGGAGACAAGGATACGGTCTTGAACATGGCCTATCCCGAATCGTGAGAGGAGGAGGAAGCCTCCAAGGGACAGTTGGGGAAGGTGTTAGGGTCAGGCTGACGTTATGGGGCTTGTTGA
>JAYWMS010000501.1:0-2722 GCA_035873215.1 Nitrospirota bacterium
TTACGTGTAGTTATTGCCGGTTTATGCGAATGACCGGAGATTATCATATTGACTGGAGGGGTGACGGATTCCACGCATAAAGCGGATGCGTCATGGGTGAGCAAAAAGGTATATGGTCCAACCGTCAGGTGATGAGAAATAGGCAATAGGTCGGCCCATTGTGCCCGATCGTTATTTCCTTTGACCGCAATCACGGGGGCTAGGTCTCGAAGGTCTTCGAGGATCTCTGGGGCGCCAATGTCCCCGGCATGCAGGATAAGATCGCACCCTTGGAGAGCGGTGATGGCTTCGGGGCGTAACAACCCGTGGGTGTCTGAGATCACCCCGATGAGACTCCTTTGGTTCGAGAGAGCGATAGAGGGTGGCATGGGAAAAACCTGCCTTACGGCAGGACTAGAATTATAGCGATGGCAATGACCGCCAACGCCAGTGCGATGATACCGATGGTGAGCGCACGGCGAACGATGAGCTGGAGCGCCGCGAGTTGTGTCGTGAGGGTATCGATAAGGTCCAGTTGCATGGCTAGGCGACGATCAAGGTCGGCTATGCGATGTTCGACATCTTGTTTGTGCGAAGGCTGTTCCGCCTCTTGATTCTTCATCTTGGAAATCGTGGAGAGAATTTCCGGGATGGTCGGAGCGACGACCCGAAATAGAAATTTGAGGATTGGCCATGCACCTAGCATTCAGAAGTTGCTCCCTTCGATACAAGCAGAAATTGTGTCCAAACACGTATATGGAAATGGTACCGCATCTGTCATCACTCTGTATATGGTCTTGAGGAAGCAGAATCATTCATTGAGAGGAATCGGTGAACGGGTTCGGGTATGACATCAGACAATCCCAAGGTTCCTTCAGAAGGTAGGTTTTTGGCTGCGATCTTTGAGGATAATCCATCAAAGCCGGCATTCAGGTGTGCCTTGTTAAACTCCATTCTGCAATTCTAGCAGGACGGGAAGGAAGGGGGAAGATATTCAAAGTGGGGCTTCTTCTAACGGAAAAGACCTAGAAAGACCTTGGGGCAACAAAAAGCGAAGAAATACTTGCAAATAGAGATAGGCTGATGACCAACGTTTGTTGCAATGTGTCCGAGCTTGATGGCTACATGGTATAAAAGAGGCAAAAGGCTCATGATGGAAAAACAACTATCGTGAATTTCTCCACCTCTAAACTTTCTCTCTTTTGTGGGATAGGGTTGATTGTCCTGGGAGGGTTTGTGTTGTTTGCATGGAGTACAAATAACATTGCCCTAATACAGATTCGCCCGACTCTTGTCCCTATGCCCATCAATGCCGCGCTAGGGTTTGGGTTCAGTGGTCTCGGCCTAATTTTGTTAAATGTCCTCAGGGCACGAGAAGCTAAGGTTGTCGGTATTCTGACCCTCATTCTCGGGCTATCGGCCCTTGCTACCTTGATGATCCCGTGGAAACTATTTGGCGACTCTTCTCTCATGTCACCCAATGCGGCCTTGTGTTTTTCTTTGGTGGGAGTTGCCTTTCTCGCAGTGACCAACCCCCGATTCTCCACAATAGACACACAGATTTCAGGTGTATTGGGTGCCATCATTTTTGCTCTTGGCTCAGTGGCGTTATTCGCTCATCTGATTGATGTGACTCCGACTCAGGGGTGGGGTCGGTTTGTCAGGATGGCCGTGCATGCTCCTGGCGGATTTGGAATCCTCGCCATTGGATTGATCGCGTTTTCTTGGAAAAACGAAAAACAGAAAGTGATTGGTTCCCCCCAATGGTTACCCGTTCTTGTCGGCGTCGGGGTGATGACGATTTCACTCGGATTGTGGGTTCATCTGGATATTCCGAAACCATCGTTTATCGCAACGGCGGTTCTCATGTTTGGATTTCTAATGGCTGTACTCCTGGCCGTGGCGGTCTTTTTTATGCAGCGGGAGCGACGGCTGCTTGAGCAACTCCATCTTTCCCATCAAGGTTTGGAAAAGGAGATCTTCGAGCGAAAACAGATAGAAGAACATTTACGGACCTCCCGTGGAGAGTTACGCAATTTAAGCCATCGCTTGCAGTCCATCCGGGAAGAAGAGAAAACAAAAATGGCTCGGGAAGTTCATGATGAATTAGGTCAGGTATTAACCGCCTTAAAGATGGATCTGTCGTGTTTGGATGAAGAGCCATCTCAGGAATCGAAATCCTTTTGTGATAAAATTAAATCGATGGGTGATCTCCTGGATCAAACTGTGCACACAGTCCAAAGGATCTGCCTGGAATTGCGCCCCAAGATTTTGGATGTCTTTGGGCTTGCTGAAGCTATTGAGTGGCAGACAAAGGAATTCCAGGATCGGACGGGAATCTCCTGTGACCTCAAGATGGGCAAGGAGAGCGTCAAGTTAGATGCAGAGGGTTCAATCGCCTTTTACCGGGTGCTGCAAGAAGCGTTAACCAATGTGGTTCGACATGCTCAAGCCACACATGTTGAGGTTCGGGTTGGCCCCACTAAAGGCTATCTGTTGCTTGAAGTGCAAGATAATGGGCTTGGCATAGAAGACCATAAGGTGTTCCATTCCCATTCCTTAGGATTGATTGGGATTCGTGAACGGGTCTTGCTCTTGGATGGGGAAGTCAGTATACGAGGGAGGCAAGGTGAGGGTACACTGGTTTCAATAAAAATTCCGTACTCACCATCATGAAGCCATACACGATCCTTGTGTTGTGGAAATCATTGGGGAAGAGAATGAGAACTCAAATGTTAGATTG
>JAYWMS010000146.1:0-3475 GCA_035873215.1 Nitrospirota bacterium
TCTATGCACCCTTGGGGACAAAGGTCTTGGATAAAAAGATTGTTCTTGTGCATCGTGGAGAAGACGGGCGAGAAACTTATGAAAAAATTTATCCGACCAAAACGGGGAACATTTCGTTTTATTTTAATAAATGGCGAAAGCTTGAAATGACTCCGGAATTTTAAGCCTTTTGAATAATTTGGAGCGTCGGCAAGAAATGTTTTTCTTGCCATTGGAGTTTTTTTTCGTACGAATACTAGAAAAATATGCTGGCCTACATCGGTCGAAATATTGCACTTCGGGTGGTCCTACTTTTTGTTGTCTCGGTGCTGATTCATGGATTAATCCATCTTGCGCCAGGTGAACCAAGTGCGGTGGACCCCTCTAATCCGCGAATGAAGCCACAGGACATCGCCAAAATTCGGGCGGCGTTTCATTTAGATGATCCGCTGTACCTTCAATATGGCTATTGGGCTAGAGATCTCGTCAATGGGGAGTTAAAGTCGTTTAAAGATAACCAACCAGTCCTCGGAAAGATTTGGCGACGGTTTTTAAATTCTCTTCCGCTCTTTATTTGTTCAACATTAATCGTGTGGACCTTAGCTTTTCCCGTGGGGATACATGCCGCGATACGAAGGGGTGCAGTGTTTGACCGGTCTAGTACGCTGGTCGCCTATGCTCTGATTTCCTTCCCAGGATTCTTTTTGTCGTACATCATGATCTTGGGAGTCGTGGAAATATTTCATGTGCCAGTGATTGGGCTTAGAACCTTTGGTATGGAAGGTGCGGCAGGAGCCTATCAATTTATGGATCGGGTGTGGCATTTAGTGATTCCCTCTTTATTGGGAGCACTAGGTGGGATCGCCGTTCTTTCTCGATATGTCCGTTCTCAAATGCTTGAGGTGGTGAGCCAAGATTATGTTCGGACGGCCCGAGCAAAGGGCCTACCCAATGACACGGTGATTTATCGTCATGCTCTAAGAAACGCACTGCTTCCCTTTATTACCATGTTTGGGCTCCTCATCCCTGGCTTAGTTGGAGGGGCAGTAATTTTTGAAACGATTTTCGCCTGGCCTGGTCTGGGACTTCTTGGATATGAGGCCATTCTTTCGAGAGACTTTCCTGTGATTCTGACACTGAATGTGTTTGGCGCGCTGTTGACGTTAATTGGGACGCTCGTCTCAGATGTGTTGTATGGGATAGCCGATCCCAGAATTCGGTTGGAATAATCTGGGCAGGAATTATGAAACACTCATTGGCCTTAAAAGTATGAATGCCGTGAATTATCTTGTCCCCCCTGTGGATGCTGAAAAGCTTCCGCCACCTGAGACGCCATGGCAAGAATTTCTCCGTGTGTATAAAAAGGATCGCTTGGCCATCGTGAGTTCGATTGTCCTGGCCATTCTGGTGGTCGTGGGTATCAGCGGGAAGGTGTTGACCGAATGGGTGGTCGTGTTTGACGCCGAAGTTGTTAGGCTTCCCGATAAGTTTCTGCCCCCCTTATCAACGCCGTCTGTTGATGTTGTACCTGCGGACCTTCCCCAATTAGGCCTCTATGTATTTGGGACTGATGAATTGGGTCGGGATGTGTTTTCTCGAATGCTCCAAGGTTCGTTTGTGTCCCTCTCCATTGGTTTTGTGGCGGTTGGGATATCTGTTGTCGTGGGAATCTTTTTAGGAGGCCTTGCGGGGTTTTTCGGAAATATTAAGCTATTCGGAATAATGACGGTGGATACCCTTATTATGCGGTTCACAGATGTGATGCTCTGTATTCCGACCTTTTTTCTTATTCTGACCGTTGTGGCGCTCCTTCCGCCAAGTATCTATAACATTATGATCGTAATCGGATTATTTGGATGGATGGGAACCTGTCGTTTCGTACGAGCAGAAATCCTGACCCTACGGGAGCAGGATTTTGTGGTGGCAGCACAGGCATTGGGGCTTCCCAAGGCACGGATCATATTTCGGCATTTGGTGCCGAATGCGATGGCTCCGGTGTTGGTTTCAACAACCATTGGAGTTGCGTCGGCCATTTTGACGGAATCTGCACTGAGTTTTTTGGGCTTTGGCGTACAGCCGCCGTATGCCACGTGGGGAAATATTCTAACCGATGGAAAAGGTTTCATTTTTGATGCACCCTGGTTGTTTGTCATTCCAGGCATGGCCATTTTCGTCGTGGTGCTGGCTTTTAATTTGGTTGGAGAAGGCTTACGCGAAGCACTCAATCCTAAACTGCGGAGACGATAAGACTTGAACGCATCGAACACCCATCTCCTCGAAGTGTCTCAACTCTATACTTCCTTCTTCTCGGATAAAGGTGAAATTCGAGCCGTCGAGGATGTCAGTTTTTCTATTCAACCCGGGGAAACGTTAGCGCTCGTTGGGGAATCGGGGTGCGGAAAATCTGTGACCGCACTCTCCATCATGCAATTGTTGGATTATCCGGGAAGGGTGGTTGGTGGAAGGATTGTTTTTAAGGGGCGCGACTTATTGACCTTGGCTAATAAGGAAATTCGAAAAGTACGCGGTAAACAAATTGGCATGGTGTTTCAAGAGCCCATGACGTCACTCAATCCGGTCTTTACGATTGGCGACCAAATTGGCGAAGTCTTAGAAATTCATACCACGTTGTCCAAACAAGAAGTCCGCCAAGAAGTCATTCGTTTATTGGAGAAGGTGCATATTCCTTCGCCAGAACAACGTATCGATCAATACCCGCATGAAATGTCAGGAGGCATGAAACAGCGGGTCATGATTTCTATGGCTTTGGCATGTAAGCCTGACCTCCTCATTGCCGATGAACCGACCACGGCGTTGGATGTGACGATTCAAGCGCAGATCTTAGAGCTGCTCAAAGAGTTGCAACAAGAAATGGGTATGGCGATTTTGTTGATCACCCATAATTTGGGGGTGGTCGCACAATTTGCCCAGGAAGTTATCGTGATGTATGCCAGCCGAATCGTTGAGCGTGCGAGTGTGGCAGAGCTCTTTGCCAACCCTTCGCATCCCTACACGCGTGCCTTATTGCGGTCGTTGCCAAAACCAGGTGTGCGAGAGGACAGGCTTGAGTCGATCCACGGGACAGTGCCCTCACCTCTTGTGTATCCGAAAGGCTGCCACTTTTCGACACGATGTCCGGAGGTGTTGGACTGTTGCGCGGATGAGGAACCGCCGCTGATTGAAATTGAGGCAGGCCATGAGGCGGTGTGTTGGCTTCATCAACCCGAACGGGTTGGAAAGACAACGTGATGGATTCTGGAAGCACAAACGGCCAGCCCCTCCTTGAGGTGAATCAACTCAAAAAATTTTTCCCAGTCCGGAGCGGGCTGTTTTCCAAGGTGTCCGCATGGGTAAAAGCTGTAGATGATGTCACGTTCGATATCCTGCCTGGGGAAACCTTTGGCTTAGTGGGAGAATCCGGTTGTGGCAAAACCACGGTAGGTCGAACGATTCTTCGCCTGATGGAGCCTTCGGGGGGAGAAGCGATCTTTGAGGG
>JAYWMS010000151.1:0-3162 GCA_035873215.1 Nitrospirota bacterium
GTTTGAATTTGCTGCTTTGTGAGATTGGCCTTCGTCTCCAAAAACACATCCAAGTCGTAATGGCCAGAAGCAAACTTGCCAAATAGCTTGTCGATGAATTTCAAGTCGATGATGTTATCGACGAGTCGAAAGCGCGTTGTGTCATACCGGCTGGAAAGCACGTCCATTTCTTGCGCCACTTGTTCAGAAGACTTCGCGCGAAATTGCATGGATTGGGCATTCAATCCGCAAAAGGTACAATGATGCTTTTCTCCCCACCAGCACCCACGAGATCCTTCATATAACAGAATGCGGTTAAGACCGGTCGATCCCTGGCCTTCCAGCTCTTTGACCATCTCGAAATAGTCATCATAATCAGGGGGACCGATTTCTTTAAAATTAGAAAACAATGTGGTGTTGGGCCTGAAATGAATCTTTCCCCCTTCGCGATAGGCAATTCCCGGCGGAAATTCCTTCTCATCCTCACGAAGAATCTTTTTTGTCAGTGCGGGGAAGACCTCTTCGCCTTCACCAACAACGACGTAATCGATCCACGGAAAGGCCCTCAATTGCTCCAACCCCATCTCCCCATCGAAGTTGGCCCCGCCAAACACGATGCGCACGTTGGGATACAGGTCCTTGATCAGCTTGGCCAACGTCAGACTGGCCACGTTTTGATCAAACGTAGATGTGAAACCGATGACCTTGTATTGATCCCATTCATAGGAAGCCATAATGCTTGTCAGGAATTGGGGCGCGATGGTATGCGCGATTTCTTCCAGATAGCCCGTTGAGCAATTGGCTTCTTGAGCGGTGCTCTCAAACACCGGTTTGAAGATATCTGGATATTGGGCGTGCTTGGGATTGTCTCGAAAAAGAATCGACGAAAACAGCCATTCCCCAATCATCCCACGTTTTTCGCACAACACTTCGTAGAGTGGCAGGCCGATGCGTTGGGCAAAGAGCAAATTGAAGTGATAGCTTTTGACATCGATTCCCTGATTCTTTAACACACGAGATAAGGTACCCAATTGAATGGACGGAAATTTGGAATACCCAAACGGCATCGTGAGCAACGCTACCTGTGGCTGTCCCGTCGAATCGACCCAGGGGTCTTCTTGGAGCGCAGCACTGGCTTGAGAAGCCGGATCGATGTTGATGAGTGACTCAGGCATGGCTAGCAAACACGCGATCAGCCTTGGCAGCTAGATAGAAATCGCTTTCCGTCAGGCCCTTAATCTTGTGCGTCCAAATTTCCACCTTGCACTTGCCCCAGGCCAAAAACAAATCCGGATGATGTCCTTCTTGTTCAGCAATCGCGCCGACTTTGTTCACAAAATCCAGGGCTTCGGCAAAGTTGGTAAATTCGTACATGCGCTCGATATGCCCTTCAGGATTCAAGCCCCACCCTTGGTCTAATTGGGCCAACAATTCCTGCACCTTCGGCCGTTCCAGCTGTGGTACTCCACCCCGACACGGGACACATTGATTATCTGCGAGGCTCATCTTCCCCTCCTTGGTCCTTACATCACATGCTGGCGTGACAAACTTTCAAGTCTCTTAGGTTTCCCCATAGCTCTTTTTCCCTTACTCGCCTAGCGAAATAAGCGCACCGAGGAAACCCGGTAGACAAAAAACTTGTCTTTTCTGGAGTAGGAATTATAGACCCCTCAAAAGCTGATGCACAAATCAGAGGTGGATAAGGAAAGCCAAAGCTCACGATTTGGGGTCGGTCAGATTATTCTCTCTTTTTAGGTTCAACCTGAACGTCATGCCACGCTTTTGACCTTCCCCCAAACAAATTGAATGACATCCTCTCTACAAATCAGTGCAACTTGTGGCATACTTGCCGAATTACACCCACTGTTTACGAGGTTCATCCTGAAAGAAGGAGGTGTTTTATGGGGCCGACAAAAGCGATGGTAAAGGAAGGGGCCATTTACGATGCCAAGACCGGGAAGTTACTGAAAGAGGGGCTGACCACACCCGAGGCCCTTCAGGATTATGCGAACCACCACTACATTGCCCTTCCTGTCGTGAATAAGGAGTGCCAGCCATGGTTGCTGGACGGGGAGCCAATCTATTGCTTACGGGGGACTCGTTTTGAAAACCTCAAGGACGAGGTCTTGCATTTGGCCCGATGCCCCGACTGTGGAGGGATGGGGATTCGCGACGATGAACCCATGGTCGAGTCGGATTGCATCCGTTGCATGTCGTGTGACCATGAGTTTGATACTCGGCTCGAGATGATGGAGAGTTAGTCCCATCCCAATTGCAGACAAGTCTACCGGTCCCATCGACTGCTTTTCTTGAGTGACTCTCGAATTGCTTGTCTTCACAATGCCCATGGACCTCTTCGGGATCTTGGTGGGATGGGCAGGCCCTAAAGTTTTCCAGTGTGTGCAATTTCCTCTTAGAAGTCTAGTATTCCATGTAGAGTTTTCGCTGATTCAGTCTTTCCCACATATATATCCAACTCGATTGGGCTATACACATTCCCAGAGACAGACTGCTCATTACCAGGATGTATGCCGGAAATAGCCAAAGCAATCCTTGAACTGGAAATGCCTGAAATATTGTCTCACGCTTGAACCAGATTCCCACATAAAATGTCCACCTGATGAGAGAAAGGGTGCGATCAATCCTTTTTCCCCTTTCATCTACTTCACCTACCACTCCTTCTTTGATTTGCCTAACCAAAATCAATCGTGTTTTAGCAATACCAAATAGTATGCCAATTATAAGACCTACGAGGAAAACCTCGCTGAGAAACACCACATCAATGGGAAAGCTTTTTGAGCTAGAGCCCAGGATAAAGGAGAATGAGATGGAGTGTACCAATCGCAATCAAAAAGTCAGGAGCAGAATACCACAACAGGGCTCGTTTTGGAGGTGGGACAGCAGGCACCTCTTCCTTTGAGGTAGCTACCATGAATAGGATGAGACCTTGCATACCGACAAAGACTGCACCGCCCAAGGCAATTAACGACCCCTCAGGGGGGATGTCTAAAAAGAATAAGGACAAGACCCCAGCATATGCCAAGACTCCTATCACACAACTAATCGTTTTTGACTTGAGGTTCGTTTTGAAGGATGAGCCAGACAACGGGTTTGTGTGTTCCCGAAAGGTAGGAGCGATCGCTTATTGACTGTTAGTGGGCACTTTGGTCTACAGGAGAATTT
>JAYWMS010000261.1:0-10616 GCA_035873215.1 Nitrospirota bacterium
CCCTATTGCCACCCCCGCACCGAGAGAATTACCTACTAAGGTTGCTCTTTGAATGTGCAAATTATCCAAGAATTGCTCAATCATCGTGACCAACAGGCCGGGGGAATAGGCAATCTGGGGCTTATCAGACAGTCCTGATCCGAGCAGGTCGACCGTCAGGACCCGATGTGTTTGGCCTAGTGCAGATTGTTGCTGTTCCCAGTGCCACATGGATCCGCCAAACCCGTGGAGAAGGATAACAGGTGGGCCTTGGCCAAAATCGAGATAGGCAATCTGATGTCCCTCAACATGTGTGGTGTGGATAGGATAACGTTGAAGCAAATCTATCTGTTGAGGTACGGGCAGGGTTGTTGCGGTACAACTCATCACAAGAAGCGAGTGGATCAGGATGAGAGATGTGTATGATGATCGCATCATCCAACGTCACTACTCAGGTCACTTCCCTTTTGTCCCATGACGACATGGCTGTGGTGCTCGCAGCCGTTGGCGCGCACAAACTTGGTGCTCTTCGCACCGTGCGCCCTCACGTATTCCCACATACGCTCCGGTTCTGTGCTCCTCGCGCTTTGTCCTGAACAAAAATTGAAGCAACCTGAGTAGTGACAACCCAACTTAGTGAGCAGGATTATTCCAGTTGGATCAACGTTTCATCGGAATTGACTTGATCTCCTTCTTTGACCTTGATGGCCTTGACGGTGCCATCGATCGTGGCTGCGACAGTATTTTCCATTTTCATGGCTTCAATGACGAGGAGAGGGTCACCCACCGAGACTGTTGTGCCTTCCCCCACAAGAACTTTGACGACACGTCCTGGCATGGGGGTTGTGACATCACCCGGCCCACTTGGTTTTGGGCGAGCCCCCGGTGCGGCAGTGCCGGTTGAAACAGCCGCTTCTGGGCCGCTAGCCAACACTTCTTGAAGCGGTTCCAGGTACACTTCCTCTAATCGATCATCAACCTTGATGTAGTAGGGTTTGCGACCATCGACGGTTTTCCCCGAGCCTGAGATTCGAATATGATAGGACTCACCATGAAGCATGACTTTGAACTCAATAGGAGCAAGGTGTAGATCATGGGAGGGTCTGGCTCCGGCTTTCGGCAAGGGCTCAAGGACCTCGGGTTTCAATTCACCGCGTTCCCGCTCGTCAAAAAACTGGAGGGCTACCGAAGGAAATAATGCATACGAGAGAATGTCTTCAAGCGAGGCATTCTTATTCGCAAGCTCTGTCTGGGCTTCGGGTAGCTCGGGGTCCAGGTTATCGGCTGGGCGTCCCGTAATAGCTTTTTCCTTACCAACCGCCTTGTGTCGAGTTTGAGAATTCAATGTGCCTGGGGGTTTCCCATATAAGCCCAAAAAATAATTCTTTGTCTCGTTGGTGATCACTTTATAGCGTTCGCCGGTCATCACGTTAAGGGTTGCCTGCGTTCCGACGATTTGGCTGCTTGGGGTCACAAGAGGAGGATAGCCCATATCTTTTCGTACACGGGGAATCTCTTCCAAAACGTCTTTGATTTTCTCCAAGGCATTTTGCTCCGCTAATTGCGAAGCTAAATTTGACAGCATTCCTCCAGGAACTTGGGAAAGAAGAATATCTGTGTCGACTCCGGCAAAGTCACTTTCAAATTGATGATACCGTTTTCGGGCAGTTCTGAGGTGATTGGCAACCGGGGCCAGTTTTGTTAAATCCAGCTCTGTGTCATACGGGGTGTCTCGTAACGCCGCGATAAAGGACTCTGTCGGTGGATGGGACGTGCCGCCCGACAAAGGAGACATCGCTGTATCGAGGATGTCCAGACCACCTAGGATGGCCATTAATGCGGACATGGACGCCATGCCGGAGGTATAATGAGTATGCAAATGAATGGGAACGCGAACAGCTGACTTCAGGTGTCTGATCAATTCATAGGCTTCAAATGGTGGTAATAAGCCAGCCATATCCTTAATACATATGGTGTCGGTGCCCAGATCTTCGAGTTGTTTCGCCTGTTCGACAAAATGGTGAAGGCTATGGACGGGGCTGACGGTATAACAAATGGTCGCTTCAACATGTTTACCGCATTTCTTGACGACTTGCATCGCCGGTTTCATGTTTCGAATGTCGTTGAGCGCATCGAAAATTCGAAATATATCAATCCCATGCTGTGCGGATTGTTCAATGAATTTAACCAACACATCGTCAGCATAGTGACGATATCCGACAAGATTCTGCCCTCGTAACAGCATTTGCAGGGGAGTCTTGGGCATGGCTAACTTGAATGCCTTCAACCGTTCCCATGGATCTTCCTTCAGGAAGCGCAGGCAGTCATCAAACGTTGCCCCTCCCCAGACCTCAAGGGACCAAAAGCCGACTGCGTCGAGTTTTTCCGCAGCAGGTAGCAGATCTTCGGTCCGCATGCGAGTGGCCAATAGGGATTGGTGCCCGTCTCGAAGCGCCACGTCGGTGAGATGTAACTTTCGGCTTGGGGATGATTTCACCTCATAGCCCGGGCTGGTCTTCTGAGGTGGGCGTTTGGATACTTTCGTGCCCAGTTTTTTTGATGCCGTTGGTGGGGAAGTCGGTTTTTTTGCCATGGTTTGCCTTTGCGGAATTTGGGGTCTTTACTACGAAATGACAACCAAGCACAAGTCTGGCTGAGTCATTGAGCCAGGCCCGCTTAGGTATTACAGCCCTTCATAGGCTGCAATGGCAGCTGATAGTGCCGCCACTAAATCTTCCGGTTCGAGTGAATGTTCATAATCATAGAGATCCGGATGGATGTCCAGATATGAGGTGTCGAACCGGCCAGCTCGGAAATCCGGTTCTTCCATGATTTTCATTAAAAAGGGAATGGTGGTTTTCACGCCTCGTAAGACAAACTCTTCGAGTGATCGATGTGTTCGTCGCACCGTCTCATCCCAGGTTCGGCCTTGAACCGTGAGTTTGGTTAAGAGGGCGTCATAAAACGGGGGAACGGTATAGTCTTTGTACACGACGCCGTCGATCCTGACCCCAACGCCACCGGGGGACAGATATCCCGTGATTTTTCCGGATGAGGGCCGGAATCCATTTTGCGGGTCTTCGGCGTTGATGCGACATTGAATCGCATAGCCCTGAAGTGTGATTTCGTGTTGACTAAAGACCAAAGGCCGCCCGGCAGCAATCCAGATTTGCGACTGAACGATATCCACCGTCGAAATTTGCTCCGTCACCGTATGTTCGACTTGAATCCGCGGATTCATTTCTATGAAAAAATAGCGTCCGTCCTGATCTAACAAGAATTCAATGGTGCCCGCATTGTGGAATCCAGCGGCACGCGCTAATGAAATGGCAGTTTCACCCATTTGCGCACGAAGCCGAGGGGTAAGAATGAGCGAGGGAGCAATTTCGATGAGTTTTTGGTGGCGTCGTTGAATGGAACAATCCCGTTCGCCCAGATGGACCATGTACCCGTACTTGTCTGCCAGTAATTGAAATTCGATATGATGCGGCCGCTCGACATATTTTTCGATAAAAAGATCGGCATTACCAAAGGCAGCCAGTGCCTCACGTGCTCCCGATTCCATGGCCTCTTGCAATTCGTCGTCAGATCTCACAACCCGGAGACCCCTACCCCCGCCTCCAGCCCTGGCCTTCACCATCACGGGGTATCCCACGGAATTTGTAAACTTGAGCCCTTCCTCCAGGGTCTTGACTGGTCCATCTGTTCCAGGTACCACAGGGACTCCAACCTGCTTGGCGAGTTCACGTGCCTGAACCTTATCGCCGAGTAGCTCTAATGCCTGCGGAGATGGTCCTATAAAGGTAATGCCTGCATCCTGGCACAATTGAGCAAATGTCGCGTTTTCTGCGAGGAATCCATAACCTGGATGGATCGCGTCTGCCCCGACACGCTTAGCGAGCCCTACGATTTGTTTGGCATCCAGAAATCCTTGAACAGGGCCGGGTCCTACTAAATACGCCTCGTTGGCCTTTTTCACATAGATGGCGGTGGCATCGCACTCTGCATAGATGGCGACTGTGGCAATGTTGAGTTCTCGGCATGCCCGAATGACTCGCATGGCGATTTCACCACGATTCGCAACCAGGATTTTCTTAAACATGGAATCTTTGCCAGTGAGGTAAATGATAAGGGATGCGCATCAAATCAATAAGCTGAATGGCAGGTGCCGCTATACAGTTCCTGCCGTCAACTTCCTTTCAGAGGATAGTACTTTATGACCGAACTGGTTTTATCTTGAAAGAGACCACTTGCCCCGATTTTGATGGCACGTTGTCCTTTTGGTGATAGGACATAGTTAAGAAAGGCTTTGGCGATTGGGGAAGGCGTGTCTTGGGTGACGAGGACAACAGGACGTCGCAAAGGATAGGTTCCGTCTAACACTGTTTGATACTCCGGCTCTATATTGTCGATAAATTGCAATGTGACACCATAGCCATCTCTCCGGGCCTTAAGTGCCGGGCCCATTGAGACATAGGAGATGGAATAGATATCACCGTTTATGGCTTTAAACGTTTGAGTTTCCGTTTCTACAATCCTTGTCCTTCGGCTATCTTTATTGCTGATATTTATGAGTTTCTCGAAGCCTTGTCGTATATTTTGGTTCCAGGACCGATTGATAACCCTAATACGAGTTTCAGGTCCGTCTTCAACCACTTCTGACCAATACTTCAACTTTCCTGTGAAGATGTTTTTGAGGTGATCCGTCGTCATTTCCCCAATAGGGTTGGCAAAATTGGTGACGACGGCAATACCGTCCCAGGCAACGATGGTCGAGGGTAGTTGCTTATCGATGAGTCCCGTGACGGCGATGTCGGCATCTCCACTTTGGACTTCTTCGACCGGTCTGGAATTCTCATGCCAAAAAAAGTCGATGGAAGTATGTGGATGAAGAGCCTCAAATTCTTTGCCGAGTGCTTCAATGGCATAACGCTCTGGCCCGTTACCGGCAACCAAGCATGTGCCGCTTAATTCAGGCTCGCTACCGTGTAGGTCGGCGATAAAAGGGATGGTCAGAGCAAAGACAGCTATCAGGCTAGTGACGAAACTCTTCATGCTGTATCAATCAGTTTGGCCTCAATGGTGCCGTGGGCATCGTGAATAAACTGGGGTTTCTTAAAAATATCCACCTGGGAGCCTTATACTGTTGGTAGTGAACTAATCGGCATGGCTCACCCCTCATGAGGTTTGTTCCTGTACAAAAAAATGCATCTTTTCTTGTACGGAATTGAAAGTCAAGAGACTCGGCCTGGAGTGTGTTTGCCTTTTGCAGCACGTTGGTGGGATAGCGAAGATGACAGGCCTGGTCGTGTGGAATCGCTACGCTTCTCCAGCACCTCCATCGGCGGGAGGGCCCATGTTGGCAGCGCTGGGAGCAGCACGTTGCCCCATGATCGGAGGTAATTTGGAGAATTTGTCCATGCGTTCATTATACATATCATAGGCTTTAATTTCGTTGAATCCGGTCTTATGGGTGCCTTTGATTTGGGATGCAAAGGCTGACATTAATCGGGAGGCATTGTGTTCGTGGCATGAGGGGCATGAGGTTTCCTCCGCACGGACGCTGATGGATTGCATGGTTTCAAATTTGTGATCACAGGATCGGCATTGGTATTCGTAGAGAGGCATATGAAATCTCCAAGACTGTCAGTGTATAAGTAATGAACAATTGTACTATTATACCTGATTGAATTTGCCGGTTACCATCCTGTGGGTCAGTTTTTCATGGATGCCTGGCCTGTTCACTCTCTTGACTGTTGAAAAAATCCTCCTATAGGGTATATAGGTTTGGGCTCTTTATTGACTTGTTACCCAAGGGAGGAGGGTTATGGCTGTATTAATTCGGAATTACAGATTGGCGAGTGGGTTGTTGCAAGAAGAAAGAATTGATGACCCTGATCGAATTGAACGATACATGAAACTTTTCGATCGTGCAGACGTAAAAAAAATCCAAACGGGTGAAAAAGTCAAGATTGAAAAAGATGAATGGCAATTACTTGGGGATGACTAGCCGGGTTTGATTTCAACCAGGCTTTTCTCAAAACCTCTGTCACAGGGACAACAAAAAGTTATGGGATTTTGGGTACACATTCGACGGTCAATTCATGAAGCGATTCTTCATAAGGAACGGTGCATTGAGGTGCCTTCCGGACCCGTCAGTTCTGATTTTTGGGAGGGCGGATGGTTTGAGTATCCGGATAAGGATGTGGCCTTGGATGCGCTTGAGCAATCAGGAGTGGACAAGCAACTCAAATGCCCATTATGTAAGCCCTAAAGTCTCCTTATCATCACCAAAGTTCATTTCCAATGTTCTTCATCCACATGCTTAAAATGGGGGCCGATGGCCTTTGTTAAAACCCATTTTGATTCTTACGTAAAGTATGGCTGAGAAATTTGGCAACTTTCGATGGGTCAAGGAAGGCTATCTGGATGATGGCATTCCAGGGTATGTGGTGGGACGGATTGAATTTGCCGCAATCGGTCCCGTCGACTTTTGTTTAAAGGGCGATTTTAAACCCGATATAGCGGGTAAGGTGATTCGATTTAAAAACCCGAAGTTTGTGGATGATGCCAATGCCGGATATCGGCTAGGAGACTTTCCTAGTCCTCACATTGGGCAGGTCAGCCTGATTTCATTCGATCCGCATCCGTTGCTGGCTCCGCACCCCTATATTGAATGGTTTTCAGAGCAGGAAGAGCATTTCAGAATTGAATTAGAGACTGATGAAGGTTGGGGAGTCGAGGGTGAGGAGGCGAACGCCCTGCATGAAGATGCACTGAAAATTTATGGTGCTTTAGCTACCCAAAAGAAACCTGATAGTGCGGATTCTCTCTCGAATGATCAGGAGTGGTTTTAAGGGAAATGTTGAAAAAACATGTCCTGAGCCTGGTCGAAGGAGCCGCCAGCAGGGTTCTCGCCAGTTTTCCGGACCTTCGGGCTCACAGACTTCCAGCCCTCCGCAGCGTTCGCGCTCACGTCCTGTGAGTACGCTCCGCGCGCCAAATTGGCTGCGGCCTTGCCCGTGGAAAAGGGCGTCTTGGCGCCCTTGGGATTGGGCGGGTGAAAAGGCGGACTTTTTTAACCATTCCCCTCTGCAGCTAATATCGATTTAGCCTAGGACATGTATGGGCCATGTGAGAGAAATATTCAACAGGCCCTATAGGTAAATCTGACATAGTAGCCTTAGGACCTTTTCTCTGTTACCTTTTTGTATGGTGAAAAAATCATGAAACAGAATTGGTCTGAATTGTCGGCGGATAAACGATGATTTTTGCACTGAAGTGGGTCGGAAGTCTCACACTGATTTTACTACTCTTAGACGGCCCAGCACTGTTTGCCAAAAGGGCCGAACAGAAAACGGATGGTCAGGAAGAGATCAAAAAGACGCTCCAATCCAAGTCAGAAGTCTCGTGGCCACGATACCGCGCTCTCACACCGGGAGAAGCCAGAAAAATACTTCCTCGCTTGGAACGAAAAATTTTCTTTAAACATTTGAAAACCCGATTCCCCAAATATCGAGAACATTTTCAAAAGGCTGCCAAAAAGCAAAATCTTCCCTGGAAATTGCTGGCGTCCCAATCCTATCAAGAGTCTCATTGGAACCGTCGGGCCAAAAGCCCGACCGGTGTTAGAGGCCTGATGATGCTCACTCGACGCACCGCCGCATCCCTGGGAATTAGGAATCGCCTCGACCCAGTGAATAGTATCAACGGAGGCGCGAAATACCTGGCCCGCATGCAAAAGAGAATTCCAAGGGGCGTCTTTAAGAGGGATCGCACGTTCTTTGCGCTGGCTGCCTATAACGTGGGGTTGGGACACATCCAGGACGCTCGAACTCTGGCACGCCGGGAGAAAAAAAACCCGAATAAATGGAAGGATATGAGGGATATCCTTCCCCTCCTCAGTCAAAAGAAATATTATAAATCTCTGCGATATGGGTATGCCCGAGGTCACGAGCCCGTCAAATACGTGCAACGGATTCGCGCATACCACAGTCTCCTTGATCAAAGGATCCCCCAACAATCCTAAAGGCAAACATGAACCAGGAGTTAGGCCATGGATGAAACACCCTTGACAGTTCCCTTGCAAGAATCTTTGTACGATAGTTTGGTCGTGCTGGCGTATGCCATCCCGGATTTTATCTTGGCAACGATCATTCTTATCGCTGGATTTCTGGGCGCTCGCATCTTACGAAAGGTGGTTACGACCACCTTCGACTCAACCGGAATTCCGGCTGCCCGGCTATCCGGCCATTTAGTCTATGGACTGGTTGCCACAGTTGTCACCATCATGGCTGCGACACGTTTAGGGTTTGATACGAGTTTCCTAGCGTCGTTTTTATTAATTGTGGCCGCTGGATGTGTGGCCATGCTGGCCTTGTCGGTGGGATTGGGTGCGGGACCCGCTATCAGAAATCTGATCGGTACGTATTCCGTCCGGCACTTTGTCCGCGTTGGTCAACAGGTCCAGGTTGGCGATATGTCTGGAAAGGTTCTGGATTTGACGTCAATGGTCTTGGTGCTGGAGGTGAATGGGAAACAGGTCGTGATTCCTGCTTCACGATTAAATGACTCCCATACGACAATCAATCCCCAAACGGAAACCTAAAACTTGCTGCCCCAGGGTGCGGATCTTTACCCATGAAGTATAAATTTTCTCACTGCTTTGGCATCAAATGCTTGCTATTAAACCTGTTGTGGGCTCTGGGTAAAAACTTTCCTAGGCGAGGTAAACTAAACGGTTTTTAATTGTGGCATTGCAAGACCTGCTCATGACCCTCAATCCCACTCAACCTGAGCCACGTTCAGAATGAAAAACAGCCGCCGATTTCAGCTATTGCCGCGCAAGGGAACCCGAAACCGTGGTCATGGGCGTTTCTCCTCAAACAGTACATCGATAATGGGACAATCGGGAACCAACCCACCATCGCATTGCGAGGAGATGTTACTAAGGGTTTTTTGAAGCTTTCGCAAGTCAGAGATTTTCTTTCTGACATCCTCTAGGTGTCGATCCGTTACAATCTTTACTTCCTGACACGTATGCCGCTTGCTATCAACCAGCCTTAAAAGAGTGCGAATCTCCTCAAGCGAAAAACCAAGTTCTCGGCTACGCCGGACAAACATCAACCGTTTTATTTGCTCCCGTTCATACAGGCGATGCCCGCCTTCAGTTCGGGGAGGTTTTGATAAAATCCCAATTCGCTCGTAATACCGAATCGTCTCAATGTGACAACTCGTCTGTTTGGACAATACCCCTATGGTTACCATTTGGCTCTCCCCTAAAAAACTCCTTGAATCTGTAGTAACTACAGGGTTTATCATAGGCGAGACAAATGACAAAATCCAGACGGTACCGCCAATCCCAAAAATAAAAATTTACCAATCAAAAAATTTGGTGAGTGATTGGCATTGTTGCTTAATTCCTAAAGACACGGAAGAAATCAGCAACTTACGTCTTTCAACGAGAATTTGAAAATGTAATAAATTCAATGAGTTAACGGCAATTATGGAACAACCCCTTCCAGGGAAAACGCCGCCAGAATTCGTTTTATTCAAAATGCAAAAAAGTTGGGATTCACGCTCAATGAGATTATGGAACTTCTGAAATTGCGTGTGAAAAAAAACGAAAGTTGTGAATCGGTTTTGGCAAAAACGCAAACAAAACTGGACGAAGTGGATCAGAAAATCAAAAACCTCAAATCTATGAAAAAAGGTTTAAAGCAAATGATTCACCAATTCCAAGAAGCCACGTTCACGGGCGACTGTCCCATCCTTTGCAGTTTCGAATCTGGGAGAAAGCTGTAAAAGACTTTTTCTTTTTAAAGACCCTCTAAGCGATAGCAAATTGGGTTTGGGGAAAAAACCGGATTCTCCAAGTCAATGTTTAAAAAATATCAATGGTGAGATAGAAATTACCCACCCTTTAAAACCTTAGCTTTTGGAGGCGAACATGGACAATGCAAAAACTGATCAGGAGATCACCTCAGCATTTGGGCTTGATATTGCCCCGGTAGCAATGGCCCTGGTGGATGATCAACCGCAGGGAGTGGAATCTATCGAAGGCGAATTCCCCTCGTTCTGTACCTTTTGGCGAGTCGCAGAGAAAAAAACGTTCTATGCACCGGCCAATAAGCATTTTAACTGTCCGATAGGAGCCATGGTGTTGGGGTTTGAGATGCCCAAAGAGGTACAGGAACAATTGGGTGGTTTGGTTAAAAAAATGTGTGAATGCTCTTACCTGTCAGAAGATGAACCAGCACACATCCCAACCATTAAAGAGAAAAAAGCTGGTGTGGTGTATGGACCTTTAAAAGATTTTCCAGTGGAACCCCAATTGATCCTGATGTGGTTAAAGCCTTCACAGGCAATGATCTACAACGAAGTTTTGGGATGCTGCAAATGGTCCGAAAGCATGCAATCCATGGCGTTGGGTCGTCCGGCTTGCGCCGTGATTCCCACCACCTTGGATACATCGCCTTTTGGCATGTCCTTAGGTTGCACTGGAATGCGGACTTTCACCGAAGTCAGTGATGACCACATTTTGGCCACACTCAACTGCAAAGAAATAGATTCTTTCATGACAAACCTTGCAACCACGATATCGGCTAACAAAGAGATGAAAGAATTTTATTTAGAGC
>JAYWMS010000275.1:0-11629 GCA_035873215.1 Nitrospirota bacterium
GTAGTAGGCCCCGGCCAACAGGATGAACAAGGGGGTCGAATCGACACTGCCGTAATACCGCTCGAAGGGACTCTCCCCGAGCGCGGCCATTTCACCGCGGCGAGTCTCATGCAATATCTTCCCGGGTTCTGCGTCTTGAGAAGGAATGATATCCTGCGCTTGGGTGGAAGCCAGGACCCCCAATACCCCTCGTGTTAATTCCGGGTTGACCCACAAACATTCCAATGCCGCAATGATTCCATCACGGCCGAATACGGTGCTGAACCAAGGAACCCCAGCGTACGGATACGGTCCTTCGGGAAGTTCAGTGGTCATCATACAGATGTCGTCGAGTGATCGATTAATCCAATCGTTGAATTGTTCATTTTCCGTAAAAATTGAACAAAAACGGGCTTCGGCGGTTTGCAAAGCTTGTGTGGATTGAGCGATTGCCGTGGAGAAGGGGAGAGGACATACACGTGTATTTTCAATGGAACAGGATACGTTGACCTCGAACGTTTGTTCCTCCTTGGGTTCGAGCACTAACTCAACATACATTAAATGGGTTGTTGTCTTGGTAGGTTTTGGAGAACAGGTAATATTTGTGGTCCTCGTAACTTGGTCTAGCCCTAGGTTTTGAAACGAAACGGATTGGTCTTCTAGGAGAGAGGCCGTAGTTTTTCCCCGTTGAGGGCGTTGTTCTCCACGTACTTCAAAGATATCTGCAAAGTCTGCTTCAAATTGAATCGAGAAATTTATCCTCAGCGGTTCAAAGGAATAGTTTGTGAACCGTATGCGTTCCAGACAACAGTTTTGCCATAGAAGCTTGGCCCGAGACATGTGTAAGGTTCCTCGTGGAACTAACGTCGAGGTGTCGATTTGAAAATCCGGGTTCGTTAAATCTACTGCGAACAGAGCATTGTCTTTGCGAACCGTTGAGCTCAGAAGAAATGGGTTCGAGGTGCCAAAATTAAATTCAAGTCTCGAAAGAAACCGCGTGCCCTCATGGTACAAACCTTGCTCACCCAACCCAACATGTTGGATGTCTCCATACCGATTGAAAATGGCAAAGGTGTCCCCTTCTTTTAAGACGCTGGTTCGAGTGTCGGCTAGGGCTGACGTGGCAAGTATATAGTGATCGCCATCAACCCTGATTATTTTCTTTGCCATTCAAGGCGTACCTTTCAAGGTATTGAAAAAATCAATGTACTATTCCGTCTGGAGGAAGCTTATTCAAGGCTTCACTCTAGAGGTAATGCTTTTGTCCACTGATTCGAGTCACTTTTTTGTGGTGAAATGTCTTAGAGGTTAATTAGTTTGCGTTTTCATGATAAGACCGTCCATCTGGGAAGGTTCTCAGATGGTTTGGCATCATCAATGGGAATAGATGATGTCATCTGGAGTCATTAATTCATTCGCGCCGGTGAATTGGGTTTCGAAGCCATTGATGAGTTTGTAAAGCGATAGATATTCCTTGGCCATGGTCCTGGCTGTGAAATGTTTGTCAAAGGCTGCTCGGCATTGTGCTCGACTGAGGTTGCCGACCTCTTCAACGGCCTTAACGGCTTCCTTGAAATCTTGAACGATAAATCCTGTCACTCCATGTTCCAAAACTTCTGGGACCGACCCGCGATTGTACGCCACCACAGGAGTTCCACAAGCAAGGGATTCAATCATGACTAATCCGAATGGTTCTTCCCAATCAATGGGAAACAACAAGGCTTTTGCGTGGCCCAAAAATGAAATTTTTTCACGCTCCCCAATCTCTCCTAGGTAGTCCACCAGTGGATGATTCAAGAGCGGTTTGATGGTTTCATCGAAATAGATTTGGTCAACCTTATCAACTTTGGCGGCAATTCGAATGGGGAGGCCGACTTCCTTGGCAATGGCAATGGCTCGATCAACTCGTTTTTCAGGAGATATCCGCCCTATGAAAGCAAGATAGTCACCTGAATCTTCTCGATACGTGTATGAATCAACGGGAAGTCCATGGTACACGTTACCAATCCATTTCACCCAGGGAATGGGCTTTCTTTGGGAGTGGGAGATTGATACCAGAGATATATCATTGAATTCCTGGTAAAGAGGGACAAGGTCGGGAAGGTCTAATCGGCCATGGAGCGTGGTTAATGTCTTACTCTTAAACATGTTGAAAAGAGGAAAATGAAGATAGTCGATATGGAAATGGATTATATCAAATTGGTGAACTTTCTTATTAATCATCTCCAGCATGGTAATGTGGTGGGCGAGAGGATCTATGCAATTCTTGTCCAGTCGCAAGGCTTGTTGACAAGGGGCAACTAACTTGGCTTTTGTGATCGAATCTCCGCTAGCATACAACGTGACGTCGTGCCCTTGATTGACCAATTCTTCGGTGAGATAGGAGACTACTCTTTCTGTCCCACCATACAGTTTAGGCGGAACACTTTCGTAAAGGGGGGCGACTTGAGCAATTTTCATGGTTTGTCTCCATGCCCAAGGTGGGCCAGGAGAACGGAAAAGAGGAAGGGATTTCTTCTAGGGTCAGGTGTAAATTTTGTGCTGGCAGAAAGACTGCATGATGATTCCTGAGTTAAATTGATCAATGACAAACCTCCGTCATCGCAAGTGCTGAATACGTTTTTCCTTAATCTTCGCGTATGATCCTCTGTCTCGGTGGGGACGCTTTGCATCTTAACTGCAATCCTTTTTTGCCCAGAGTCAGTCTCTTTAATCCATAGGTAAATCATCCCTTCCGGAAGTGCATGGCCATGGGTGAAATAAGCTAGGTAAAAATCACCTATTGCCGACTAAGACCTCCATGAAATCTACTATTCATGTTAATTCGCTATTGACCTATGTCAAGCACCTTTGCGGAAGAGTAAATCTGAGGTGGTCTCATTATCCCCTCATCCATCTTATGTGATGTTATCCAACCCTCAGGAGACCGCACATCGGCCAAAAGATAAGGAATCGGGATGTGAGAAGTTAAATCCGGGTTAGTGGAAAAGGAGTAGGTTCAACTTATTAAACTAGAGTATGGGAGTTCCTGATTGGCATGGTGTGCTCGCATCATTGCCCTTGGTCAACCAATATGAATTGTTTCCTTTTTAAGTTGAGATCACCTCCACCACTTCGACAGTTTCCCTCAGGCCAGACAAGAAATCACTTAGGGGATACGGTGGTTAAAGGGGGGGCGTCCATAGTATCGAAGCGCCCGTCACTATTGTTGGGAACAAGGTTCACCTGTGGCTAAATTTCAGGTGTGGACTATAAACTTGTCCTTTCGGTTGTGATCCCAAACCTCACTTTGTACAATGGGAAAGCAGCGACTGGTAGGTACTCCGTGAGGTTTGGATCCATAAGTGCTAGGAAAAATCAACAATTTCAACAGGTTGACTTGGATAAGGAGGATGGCCATGCATTGGCTCAAGTTTAAAGGGAGCGGGGTGTGGTTGCCCCTGATTATTGGATGTGTGGGGGTTGTATTTGGAGGGGATCCAGTGGCTGCCGATTGGACTTATGCTCCACCCGAAAACCCTATTGAATCACAATTTGAGATGATCAAGGGCAAAGACGGTTCGCCTATGATTAAGGTACCCCCTGGGAAATTCCTCATGGGCGCTAATAATGGGCCACGGAATGAACGGCCGGAACATGAAGTGTGGCTGGATGCGTATTACATCGATCAATTTGAATTGACGATGGGACTTTATCAAAAATTCCTGGATGAGACACGGCATGATTTGCCCCCATTGTGGGATGACGGTGCGGCGCTGGAAGAAGCCGCAGATCGGCCAGCCGTGGGTATGGCTTGGGGTAGTGCGAAAGCCTATTGCGAGTGGGTAGGAAAACGGTTGCCGACAGAAGCCGAATGGGAAAAGGCTGCACGAGGGACGGATGGGCGCCGGTATCCCTGGGGCCATATGCAGCCGTTTGTTGACATTGCCCGCTATAACTTAGGGACGACTGGGTGGGTGAGTTACCACCTTACCCTTGCACCGGTCACAAGTGGTGTCTCAGGCATGAGTATTCGACATGGCTTGAAAGAAGGCACAAAAAGTCCCTACGGTTTGTATCATATGGCAGGCAATGCTTCAGAATGGGTGTCGGATTGGTATGATCGAAACTATTATCAGGAGAGTCAAAAAAAGAATCCCCAAGGACCCAAGGAAGGCGACAGAAAAGTGTATCGAGGTGGTTCTTGGGAAGATCCCCCAAAACGACTGCAAGTCACCGCACGCTTAAGTGCGGAGCCCAATTTTCCCATTGATGCCATTCCGCCTGATCTGACAATCGGGTTTCGATGTGTGCAATCTGTCAAAAAATAAATCGGTAGAGTGTAGGAAAAATAGGCGCTGTCGGAACGATTGATCAGAGAGTGCTAGGAATTGCTTGATGGGCTGCGTTGTCCGTAAAGCCATCGGGCTGTGCGGTTTCCGACATTCCTCACAGCATGCGGCACGCTGGCAGAAATGAGAATTTCCTCTCCGATCCTGGGTCGAATACGCCTCCCGGCTATTTCAATTTCCAGGTCCCCTGATATGGCCATGAATAATTTATCGGTGTCATAAAGATCATCAATCCACGCATGTCCAGAATGATCTATCCAGATTCCGCAGGAAAAGCCTCGTGCATGCCAGTCCTTCTTGATGGCTGATGGTTCGATTTCAAGAGTATTCACCATATTGTCAACCCTGTAATTTGAATCACCCTCATGAACATCCGGTCGTTTCACCGCAATTGCGACACACAAGACACATGCCATTTCGGACGAGTTTAAATTGTTCGCAGTTTTGGCAAGGGTCGCCTTCGTAGCCTTTTTGTTGGGCTTCCACTTCAGCGGTAAACGTCAAGGTTTCCCGTTTCATTTCTACCTTTTGTGATACGTGGCCATGCCCTTTCCCATTGCTGCCCGAACCATTTCCTGTGCCTGGTCGTGCAGGAAAGAGTTCCGGGCTAATGCTCGAACCGATGATGGTCCTCGGATCAGTAGGTTCATCATCCGTGCATTCCGGATCTTGTTTGACGGTATCTCCACGAAGGTCTTCCGGAATGACCTGTTGGAGGTCTGTGCGTCCGAGGTAGGTGATGGCTAACTCTCTGAAAATATAGTCAATGATGGATGTCGACATTTTTATACGATCATTCAGGTTGACTGGTCCGTTTGGTTCAAAGCGGGTGAACAGGAAGGCTTCCACGAATTCTTCAAGTGGTACCCCGTGTTGCAACCCGAGTGAGATGGCGATGGCAAAGCAGTTCATTAAGCTGCGGAAAGCTGCGCCTTCCTTGTGCATATCCAGGAAAATTTCCCCTATCGTTCCATCTTCATATTCACCCGTGCGTAGGTAGAGCTTATGCCCGCCGATAATCGCTTTTTGTGTGTAGCCGATGCGACGAGAGGGGAGCGGTCGTCGTTTGGCCAGATATCTGACCAATATGCGCTCCGCGGCTTTGTGTGCGGCCGCACTGACGTCGCTCTTAGCCTGCTCGGAAAAGTCTGTGTCATTTGAGGTGTTCAGTGGCTGGCTGAGTTTGGAACCATCACGGTAGAGGGCAATGGCTTTCAGCATATGTTGCCACCCTAAAAAATAGGCTTCCTTTACTTCATCTACAGTGGATTCAGCCGGCATGTTAATCGTTTTGCTAATAGCGCCACTGATAAACGGCTGAGCGGCTGCCATCATTCGGAGATGGGCATGGGTAGGAATGAACCGTTTTCCAAACCGCCCGCACCGATTGGCACAGTCAAAGACGGCTAAATGTTCAGCTTGTAAATGCGGGGCTCCTTCGACCGTCATGGTTCCGCAGCAATAATCATTGGCTGCGAGGATTTCTTCTTGGGTAAAGCCTAATTCTTCTACCAAGTTGAAGCGGGTATGATTCATCTGATCATCGGTGAACCCGAGAGTATCTCGACAAAACTCTTCCCCTAAGGTCCATTTATTAAAGGCAAATTGAATTTCAAAGGCTCCGTCTAATGAGGCCTCCAAGCGATCAAGAATGTCTGGATGAAACCCTTTGGCACGAAGTGTTTCATGATTGATAAAGGGAGCTTGTTTTAACGTGCGAGTGCCTGTCGCATAGGTGATAATTTCTTGTATGTGCTCTTGGGAATAGCCAAGCTTTTTCAAGGCGGGCGGTAAGCTTTGATTGATAATTTTGAAATACCCGCCGCCTGCCAGCTTTTTGAATTTCACCAAGGCAAAGTCAGGTTCGATGCCAGTCGTATCGCAGTCCATCACAAGCCCAATAGTGCCGGTTGGGGCAATCACAGTCGTTTGTGCATTACGGAATCCATGGACCTCTCCAAGTTGTAGCGCGCGATCCCATGAGGCTTGTGCGGCCTGCAGGAGATCAGCAGGTGTGGCCTGGAGATCGAGGTTCATGGGGGAAATGGTTAACCCTTCATATTCTTCGGTGGGCGCAGCATACGCGGCTCTGCGGTGATTACGAATCACTCTGAGCATGGCATCACGATTTTTCTCATATCCAGGAAATGGACCCAGTTCTCCAGCCATTTCAGCCGACGTCGTGTAGGATTCGCCTGTCAAAATAGCGGTTAAGGCGCCACCGATAGCCAGAGCCTGAGGGGAGTCATAGGGAATACCCTGCTTCATCAGCAATGATCCAAGATTGGCATAGCCCAGCCCAAGTGTTCGAAACTCATAACTCTTTTCCGCTATGGGTTTGCTCGGGAACCCAGCCATTAGCACGCTGACTTCTAGTACAATCGTCCACAATCGAATGCCATGACGGTATGCGTCGATATCAAAGTGCCCGTCAGCTTTCATAAAGGTCCCGAGGTTGAGTGAAGCCAGATTGCAGGCCGTATCGTCTAGGAACATGTATTCGCTGCAAGGGTTGGAGGCATTGATTCGGCCATCCTCTGGACACGTGTGCCATTCATTGATCGTCGTGTCGTATTGCACTCCGGGGTCAGCACAAATCCATGCGGCCCAGGCGATACGGTCCCAGAGATCTTTAGCTTTGATGGTTTTGGCGATGGCGCCATCTGTTCTCTGGGTGAGAGACCACTCTTGATCGTGCTGTAAGGCTTCTAAAAATCCATTGGGGATGCGAATGCTGTTATTGGAATTTTGTCCGGAGACGGTTTGATAGGCTTTGCTGTCCCAATTCGTGTCGTACTCATGAAAGACAAAGTGTGTAAACCCTTCCTTCGCATAATGGAACATGCGTTGAATGTAGGGCTCCGGCACCGATAATTCTCTGGCTGCACGGATGGCGTCTTTGAGCTTGGGATTTTTGTCGAGATTGACTTCGACAACGGTTTGGGCGTTGCTGTCAGGAATGTGGCAGGCTTTGAGAATCGTGTTCAGGTGCTGGGCGCAGACTTTTGAGCCAGTCACCATGGCTGCAACTTTTTGTTCTTCGATGACTTTCCAATCGATGAAATTTTCAATGTCGGGATGATCCAAATCCAAGCAGACCATTTTTGCAGCACGTCGGGTCGTGCCTCCCGATTTAATGGCCCCTGCAGCACGATCACCGATGCGTAGGAAGGACATCAGCCCTGATGATTTTCCGCCACCGGAGAGAGGTTCGGCATCACCGCGGAGTTTGGAAAAATTCGTTCCGGTGCCTGATCCGTACTTAAATAACCGCGCTTCACGAACCCATAAATCCATGATCCCTCCGTCGTTAACGAGATCGTCAGAGACCGACTGGATAAAACAGGCGTGCACCTGAGGTCGTTCATAGGCATTTTTTGAACTATTCAAGTCCTTGGTGTGCGGGTCTATGTAATAGTGTCCTTGGGATGGACCGCTTAACCCATAGGCAAAATGAAGGCCGGTGTTAAACCATTGTGGAGAATTGGGCGCAGCCATTTGCTTGGCGAGCATAAAGCACAATTCATCATAAAAGGCCTGGCTGTCTTGTTCCGTATCAAAATATCCATGCGTGTTTCCCCAATGGGTCCAGCATCCAGCCAAACGGTGGAAGACCTGCCGTGCATCACGCTCTCCGCCTAAGATGGTGTTGCCGTGATCATCTTTCAGTGGCTCATTATCGGTATGAGTCTGAGGGACGCCAGCCTTTCGGAAATATTTTTGAGCAAGAATATCGACCGCAAGCTGAGACCAATGCGAAGGGGTCTGAATCTCGTCGAGTTGGAAGACCACGGAACCGTCGGGATTGCGTATTTCAGACGACCGTGAGGAGAAGGGAATGGCGTCAAAAGGGCTCCGCCCTTCCTGAGTAAAACGACGTGAGATTCTCAAGATGTGTCTCCTTCTAGCTAGTTTTTCACGAGGCTTTTCGGCGTCCTTGCGAAAGCCTGTGATTGGTCTTCTTGTTTGAACCTAACCTAGAGGCGGTAGGAAAACTCAATTGATAAGGAGGCCCAATCTATAGGGGCCTGTATTAATTGTCAATACTAAATGTTGTGCTTTTCGGGTTGCAAATGTGAATTGATGTGAATAGCATGTGAACAGAAAAATCCGTTGTCTTTCACGAGCTTGCACTGCTTATTATTTCGCTTATCAACAGGGTTCCGGAAGCCATGGTTGATTGTTCACACCTTATCCTCAACATGACCATTTTCCCTGTTTATTTTTTTGAACACTCAGGAACATTCCTAGAGCGTGGATCTGAGGAAAAACTAAGCCGTTCTGGACGGTTGTTCTCGGGCAGATTCTTCGACAACGTCAGTGAGAGTATCAATGCCCTGGTCCCTGTCTTTTTGGCACCAACACAAGACCCCATCACAAAGGAGATTGCCTGATGTACGTCTGGAGCAAGAGCTTGGTCATCACGTTATTGGTTGTGTTCGGGTTGCTTGAAATCCTATTTTGGGCAACGGCGACTGGAGGTCTAGCCAGTGGCCTTTCCACTAGGACGACGCACTGGTTGGCGCTCAATTACTTTTTGATCCTCGTGTGGGTATTCGTCTGGATGTTGGATCAGGCCCGCGTGAGAGGGAAAAACGTCTGGGTATGGCTACTGCCCTTTATCGTGGCACCGTTACCGACATTGGTGGGTTTTGTGTTGATCTTGCAACGGCGAGTCAAATAGTTCAGCCCCGCGTCATTGAAGTCAGGTAAAGGAGTCTGCTCCTACCCGATCATGATTCGAGCCTCGGGAAACCGGTAGCGAGGCGGAGTCGTGGTTTGAATGGCAAACAGTCCAATGAGCAGTGGACCAAATCGCCCCAACAGCATCGACGCAATGATGACGACTTTCCCAAAATCGGTGAGTAGTGCTGAGAAACTGCGGCCTGCTTCATCTCCCAACGACATGCCGACAATACCCATGGCGGATGTGACTTCAAACATCAGGCTGAGAAAAGAGCGCTCTTCGGAAAATGTGAGCATGAGGGTAAACAGCGTAATCATGGTAAAGGCCAGAATGCAGAGACAAAAGGCACGGATCACCAATTCCCTTGGAACGCGTCGGTGAAATATTTCTACATCAGCACGACGTCGCAATACTGACCAAATCGTCAGCCAAATGATCGCAAACGTGGTGGTTTTTATTCCGCCCGACATACTACCCGGCGATCCGCCGACCGTCATGAGAAGGATGAGGAAGTATAGTGTCGAATCGTTCATATCGCCAATGTCAATCGTGGTAAAGCCTGCTGTACGCGAGACCGTGTGGAAGTGTGAGATGGCCAGCCGTTCTCCGATGCTCAATGATTGAAAAGTTTTTGGATTGTTCCATTCCAGTACCATAATGCCTAATGTTCCGATGAGCAGTATGACCACGGTCACAGATAGGACTAGTTTGGTATGTGTTTGAAGACGAAACCGGTGTCCTTTGAAGTTATCCCAGACATCTTGAAATACCAGGAATCCAATGCTGCCGAGAATAATGAGGATTGTGGCGATCACGTTAATGGCAATATCAGACTGATAGGAGATGAGGCTGTTCGAGAACAATGCAAACCCTGCGTTGTTGAAAGCCGATACGGCATGAAAGAGGCCGGAGTAGAGCGCCTCTCCAAGGGGCATGTCGGCTGAAAAGCGAAGCGTGAGGACAATCATCCCAATTAATTCAAAGACGAAGGTGCCGACGGCTACAATTTTCACGTACCGAACAGTCCCTGCCATATCGAAGGTATTTAACGTTTCCGCGAGCATCATGCGATCTCGCAGGCCAATACGTTGTCCCAGGGCGAGCAAGATGAGTGTCGCCATCAAGGCATAGCCCAATCCACCAATCTGTACCAGCACGAGAATAATGAGTTGGCCAAACATGGTGAATTCTGTGGGCGTATCCATGACGATCAGACCAGTGACGCACACAGCAGAGGTTGCGGTAAACAAGGCGTCGAGAAATCGCATTTCCACGTTTGGAGGGGTTGAAGCCGGGAGTAGCAGGAAGAAGGTGCCGACCAGGATAAGGCCCGCCGCAGCCAAAGCCACGATCTGTCCGGGAAGAAGTTCGATGGCCGACAAGTGATCCCGTAAGGTCTTTTTGCCAGCCTGTAAACCTTTCAGCGATTTCATCATGGAATCTTAATTCTTGGCGTTCTGGCTTGAAAGGTCAACCTCATGACCGCAATCTGGGGCCCGTGAATCGCAGCCGTTGCTACCTTGAATAAAAATGACAAAAATCAGCATACACGTGTTTTTCCCACGCGTCACGGACCACTTATCACGATTACGAAACAGGCCTTCCTTCGGTAAGACGCAGGATAGAGTTTCAACAGGCCGGATCTGAACGGGGGAACGATCAGGGAGTGCAGGAGCCTGTCAAAAATTAGATTGATCTGCTGCGGTAGCACCGGATTTGGCCAGATTTTCCGATCCTTCTCGTTAAACCTAGAAACAGCAGTTGGATCACCAAAGTCCCCACAAACTCTTGGCGCACCTCGCAAAACAGAAAAAGGTCTCATCACCACCAAGGTGACCACGACTTTTTCTCTTTCACGAGGCACCCCAATATCTTACGGGTCTTTTTGGCGCCCAACTGCCGTCTCTACGTTAAATAGTTCCCACTATTCGCCTCAAACGAACGAAAAATCGGTCTCAAACCGACACAACCTCGCAGCGATCACTAATCTCGGATAGGCTCCTAGCAGGGCTGACCATTAAACAGGCAGGGTTTATAACGGCTGGCATCGAACTCTACTTCTTCTTTATAGACAAGCTCGTTTCCGTTTACACCATCTTGCTCAGGGTCATTCCACATGGTGTGGTTCCACCAATACAACAATGGGTAGGGTTCCAAATAGTAGACAGGATTACCGAAATCACTGCGTTGATGGTCCCAGACTGTTCGCCCGACGACATAATCAACCTTTTTCGTGCCTTCCAAAGAATACAAAAACAAAACCAGGCGAGCTTCCTGATCATAGATTTCTTCCAGCTGTGTCCCTTCTTCTGGTTCTTTGGGAAGATTCGGTTGTGACCAAGACGTGTAAGGGGGGAGGGCAAGAATGACAAACACGCTGAAGGAGACTGCGAAACTCAGGGACGGTACCATGGGAATTTTCATGTTGGCCCTCCGCTTATTAGACAGGCTCTTTACATTGTAAGAGATAAAGGGGACTTCAGCAATTTTAATGGAATAATACACCGCAGGAGACTTGTGGGCAGGCTGGGGCCTCTCCCCCTGGCGTGGTTGTTCCCCAATCAATGGGTTCTCTATAATACAACGGTTTTTCTAGTGTAGGCACCATAATGAAAAAAGTTTCGTTCCATAC
>JAYWMS010000025.1:0-4311 GCA_035873215.1 Nitrospirota bacterium
GGTGAATTGCATGAAAGCTCGGATCAATGGCATTGACCTTGCGTATTCAGATGAAGGACACGGTCCACCGGTTATCTTCCTCCACGCCTTCCCTCTTAACCGCACGATGTGGACGCCTCAGGTCGAGGCACTTCAAAGCTACTATCGTGTGATCACCATAGACTTACGCGGGCATGGGAAATCTGATGCGCCAATGTGGCGCTATTCGTTGGAGCAATTTGCCGATGATGTGATCGGCTTATTGCAACACCTCTCGATCACCCAAGCCACGTTTGTCGGCCTCTCCATGGGAGGTTACATCCTCTTTGCGGTGTATGGAAAATATGCCAAGTATGTCCAGGCACTCGTCTTTGCCGACACTCGTGCACAAGGTGATACGCCAGAAGGGAAGGCCGCTCGCTTCTCGATGGCACAAATTGCCTATAAACGAGGTGTCACCGCAATCGCAGATTTAATGTTGTCAAAACTCCTGAGTCCAGCCGCCTTGAGCACAAAAGCAGACTTGATAAACCAACTGCGCGCCATGATTACAGGGAATCAAGTCTCCGGAATCATTGGAGATTTAATGGCGATGGAAGAACGGTCGGATTCGACCGATTTGTTACAGAAAATCACCTGTCCGACGCTGGTGCTTGCTGGGGAAGATGATGTGGCTTCACCACCGGCAGAAGTGCGATTTATCGCGGATCACATCACCGGAGCAGAGTTTGCCTGTATTCCTCAGGCTGGACACATGTCTAATATGGAAAACCCTGAAGCGTTTAATGCTGCCCTTGGAAGATTTTTAGCCCGTCTGCCAGAACAGTAATCCAAGCAGTCCTGGCATCGTTCCGTATATGAAGAAGGATAGTGATAATGGGAATGTTGAAGAAAGCCGCCAGCGGCGTTCTCGCCCTTTTGCCGTGCTCACGTACACAGTGTACGCTCCGCGCGTCAAAAAGGCTGCGGCCTTGCTGGACGAACTTTTTTGAACATTCCCTTCAACTGATGAGGCCCGTCTTATCCTGGGCGTGTATTGGCCAAGGGAGTGAAATATTCAACAGTCCCATAATGCATGAGGAATATGAGCTGCGATTAGCGGATCCGAATTGACTTGCAGTGGTCCTAGATTGCACCTGCCTGCTTACCCAGCTTGCCGACCAGGTTGACGAATTAACTTCAAAAATTCATCCCGAGTTTGTTGCTGTGTTCGAAAGCCTCCCAGCATGTGGCTCGTCACCGCAAACGTATTTTGCTTTTCCACCCCGCGCATCATCATGCACAAGTGTTGCGCTTCAACGACGACCCCCACCCCAATCGGCTTCAATTTCTCCTGAAGCGTTTCAGCGATTTGCACCGTGAGTCGTTCTTGCACCTGCAACCGTCGGCTAAAGGCATCGACGATTCGGGGAATCTTGCTGAGTCCTACTACCTGCTTGTCGGGGATGTACCCCACATGGCATTTCCCAAAAAATGGGAGCAGATGGTGTTCGCACATACTGAAGAAATCAATATCGCGCACGATGACCATCTCGTCATATTCAATGGGAAACAATGCACCATTGACCACCGCATCAATATTTTCCTGATAGCCCTTCGTGAAAAAGGTTAAGGCTTTGGCCACCCGTCTTGGTGTTTCTTCCAATCCCTTTCGACCAGGGTCTTCGCCCAAGCTCACGAGGAGTTGGTTTACAATTGATTCAAGAGCGGCTTGAGATCGATGCTCGCTAGGAAGGCTCGATGTTTCACGAGGTCGTTTGGCAGGTTTTTTTGATGATGATTTGCCCATAGGCAGCTAGGTAGCAAGGACTCTCACAATTTATCAGGATTTTATGGTTGCGAAACTGGAATGTCTCCTCGATATTCGAAATAATTGTCTCGCGTTTCGATCAACCCGATCTTCTCTAACGTTCCAACCGGAATATGATTGACCAATTCATCCCAAATAAATCGAACAAGGTTCTCTCCCGTGGTTACCACGTCTAAGAAGGCGGGGTCATGATTTAAGTGTCGGTGATCAAAACGTGTGACTATTCTCTCGGTGACCATCTCATCTAACGCAGCCACATCAGTCACTTCACCGGTCTTGGAATCAATATGACCCTTGACCGTGACAAAGACCGTATAATTATGACCGTGGCCATTGGGGTTATTGCATTTGCCAAAGACTTTCTTATTGACATCATCCGGCAATTCTTTGGCATGCAACCGATGCGCCGCAGCAAAATGATAACGTCTGGTGAGCAGAGCCTCTTGCCCAATCATTCCAGTACCTTAATTTGTCGAGGCATTGACCTCATCCCCGGAGATCGGGTCGGGTGTTCCCCATTTCTCTTCAGGCACTTGGACGAGCACGTCACCAGAGATTCGGGACTGACATCCGAGACGGTGATAGGATTCAGTTAGAGCCTCTCGATCTAAGAGGTCTTGTTCTTCAAAATCTATTTCGGATAAATTTTCGCTTCCGCTGATCACTACTACACGGCACGAGGAACAGGAGGCATTCCCCCCGCAATCATGATTAAGGGGAAACCCCAAGTGTTCGGCCGCTTCTAAAAGAGAGAGATCAGGCGGAACTTCCCCACTTTTTCCCTCTGGATGAATAAAGGTTACACGAGGCATAAGGGAATAAGACTAAGCCACTGCTTACGCCGAAGCAGCGGGATTAAACGGACAACAATGTTTGGTGATATGCTCTTCAAACTCGTGACGAAATAATCGCAAGCTATTCTGAACAAGGATGGAAGCCCCCGACACCAAGGTACAAAACCCCGTCCCTTTGATATAGCCACTAATCTGCAGCATTTTATCAAGGTCCTGTGGCGTCCCTTGGCCATTCTCTACTTTGGCCACAAGTTCTTCAAGATTTTCGGTACCAATATAACACGGGGGACATTGACGACAACTTTCCTCTCGAAAAAATTTTGACAGTTTCAATGTGTGCCCCACCATACAGGTCGCATCATCTATCACGATCACTCCGGCAGACCCGAGTCCTGTCCCGGCTTTTTTTAATGAATCAAAATCCATGGGTAGATCCAAATCATCAGGTCCTATCATTGAAAAGGAGGGGCCTCCCGGAAACACCGCCTTGACCTTTCGCCCAGGAGAAACACCACCACCGCAATCTTCGATCAGATAACGGAGAGGGGTTCCCAAAGGCAGTTCATACACTCCCGGTCGTATCACTGCTCCGCTTAAGGAAAACAACATCGTCCCTGGGGTTTTTTCGGAGCCTACAGTTTGAAACCACGCTGCGCCATTTCGCAGAATATGTGGTACGTGGGACAAGGTCTCCACATTGTTCACCAAAGTCGGCTTATTATGGAGTCCGAAATCGGTCGGATAAAATGGTGGTTTTTGTTTGGGTTGTGCAGGACGACCCTGCATCGATTCGAGCATCGCCGTTTCTTCACCGGCAACATAACTCCCATGACCATCAAAGACTTCTATTTCCAGATCAATACCAGCTCCTAAAATATTCTTACCCAGGAATCCTTTGGCTCTGGCCTCTTCAATCGCTTTTGTAAAATTGACCCGTTCTTCCTCAAATTCCGCATTCAAATAAATATACGATTCTTTGGCCCCCACAGTGTGTGAGGCAATCAGGCACCCTTCAATCAATTGATGCGGGAAATGTTTGATCAAGTAGCGATCCTTGAAGGTGCCCGGTTCATGTTCACCGGCGTTGCAGACAAAATACCGTTCCTGAGTCCGGTGGTGCACCACCTTTTCCCATTTCAGTCCTGTTGGAAACCCAGCCCCCCCTCGCCCACGAAGGGAGGACTTCTTCAATTCTGCCACCACCCCATCAGGATTATTTTGGCGGACACAGTTTTCCCACGCTTTGTAACCACCAGCCTTCTGGTAAGATTCAATGTCCCAGGGGTCTCCACCTAGGGGTTGTAAGAGTCGAAGGGGTGTTGGTGTCACGGTTGTTCTTTCAACCCGTCCATGTATTGACCAAGGATTGTGCAAGGAATTTTGAGTCACTCAAAGACACTCGAAATTTCGAATATACGGGTCAATGCGGAAACACGTCAAGCCTATTAAGCCGTGAAATTCTGTTAAATTCCAATGATCTCAAGTAGTTAAAGTCATGTGGCTTGGTAACATGGACCCCTTGTAGACCATCCGGGCTTTTCTGCCACACGATCACAATGAAGGATTAATTTTTCCCAAAATCTTTGCGCCAGAATTGTAAATGCCACTTCGGGTCTGTAGACTTCTTGCGCTTTCAGCACATAGGTATTCACTCCCTTATTATCCTCTAGGACATTCAGTTAATCGACCTTTCCGAAGATGCGAGGAGGCGACGGTGACCACACAGGA
>JAYWMS010000295.1:0-13400 GCA_035873215.1 Nitrospirota bacterium
ATCCCTTTAACCCTGAAAAAGTAGGGTATTCGCCGTTATCCCATTTTCTGCCATAACTTCATGGAAGGAAATATCCGGTTCTTTTGCCCTTCCTTAGTTAATCCCCCAAATACGTTACATTTTGGTAACAAAATGGTCAGAAGCCGAAATCCCACCACGAATTTGGTTACACAGTCTTGGTTGACAGCGAGTCGGGAGTCGTTGTTGTGGCTAATCCGTTCCGGCGGGAAGTCGGTTCCTTTAGTTAAATTCTCACTTATCCACAAGTTGCAAACTATTAAATTTGAATTAAATATCAATAGATACGCATTTTTATTATAGATGTTACCAAAAGGTGTCATTTAAAACGAAGGCTGCAGTGAACCTGGCAGGTATAATTAATATACTTTTTCATCTTTATCTACAACTGGCTTTTGGCATGAAATTCATTACGAGGCAATGCAAAACGCTTATGTAATCCCCTATTCCAGTGGTTGCCAAATTGGTAGGGTGCTACGAAAAGTAAACACCGCATAATGGCTCACTTTAAAGAATGATTCCGTATTGTTTTATTTTTCAATATCTTATGATGTTTTTTTGATTGTACATTCATTGGCGCACATCTTGCTTATTGTTCTATTGTAATTCTGAACACACGCATTGGTTGATATTTCGGTTTCTAAACATGATTCATCATAAAATACAGTTAAATCAATTAGTTCAGGGAAGGGAGGTGGTTGTTTTACCGTGCAATCCCTTTTTAGGGAAGTCCTTATTCTTTTATTGTGATCCACGTTAGGCTGTAATAAGGCAGCCCTCACACGAGGAGGTATATGAATGTTTCTCTCTAGAAGACAGTTTTTAAAAGTTACGACGGGGACCGTAGCCGCTGTCGCGTTGGCCGATAAGGCCTTGGCGTTGACGGCGTTACAGCCGGTCATCGAAGTGGGCAATCCGTTGGGCGAATATCCTGATCGCGCCTGGGAACGGGTGTACCACGATCAATATCGATATGACTCTTCCTTCACCTGGGTGTGTTCTCCGAACGACACCCATGCTTGCCGCGTCCGTTCCTTTGTACGTAACGGTGTGGTGATGCGGGTTGAGCAAAACTATGACCATCAAACCTATGAAGACCTCTACGGCAACCGCGGGACGTTTGCTCATAATCCCCGGATGTGCTTGAAGGGGTATACGATGCATCGTCGGGTGTATGGGCCGTATCGCCTTAAAGGCCCCTTGATGCGCCGAGGATGGAAAGCCTGGATGGACGCTGGAAGCCCAGAGTTCACACCGGACGTTATGAACAAGTACAAATTCAGAGCCCGGTTCCTGGATGACATGCTTCGGGTTTCGTGGGATACGGCGTTTACCTATTTGGCAAAAGCGATGTTGGTGATTGCCGAGCGGTATAGCGGTGAATCCGGTGCACGACGATTGCGGGAGCAGGGGTATCCACCGGAAATGATCGAGATGACCAAAGGGTCGGGCGTGCGGACTATGAAGTTCCGGGCAGGAATGCCCATCCTTGGTGTGATCGGAAAGATGGCGATCACCAGAATGAATGGTGGGTGCGGAGCGTTGCTCGACACTTACATTCGGAAGGTGAAGCCAGGTCAGGCCCAAGGTGGTCGGTATTGGTCGAACTACACCTGGCACGGTGACCAAAATCCGGCTCATCCGTATTGGTCTGGTGTGCAAACATCAGATATCGACATGAACGACATGCGGTTCTCCAAGCTGAACACCAGCTGGGGTAAGAACTTTGTTGAAAACAAGATGCCAGAAGCTCACTGGAAGCTCGAGTCTATTGAGCGTGGCGCACGAATAGTCGTCATCACTCCAGAATATAATCCGACTGCCTATCGTGCCGACTACTGGATTCCAGTTCGGCCGGAGACAGATGGTGCGTTGTTCTTGGGTGCCTTGAAGATCATCTTTGATGAGAACATGCATGACCATGATTTCTGTAAGGCCTACACGGACATGCCGATCTTGGTCCGCACGGATACACTGCAATACCTGGATCCGCGTGATGTGATCAAAGGCTATAAATTGCCAGATTTCTCCAAGACCTATTCTGGCAAAGTGCAAACATTAAATCCGTCCAAAATCGCCCGGTTGGGTGGTTTCATGGTTTGGGATATCAATAAGAATCAAGCTGTCCCCCTCCATCGGGAATTGGTCGGCTGGCATTTCACAAAATCAGGTATTGATCCGGCGATGTCTGGTCTTTACCGGGTGAAATTGCTGAATGGCCGGGAAGTGGACGTGGCGCCGGTATTCCAATTGTATACCACGCATCTTCAGGATTACGACCTGGATACCGTCCATCAGATCAACCGTGCACCAAAAGACTTAATCGTCCGTTGGGCTCGGGATAGCGGTGCCATCAAACCGGCAGCGATCCACAATGGTGAAGGAACGAACCATTACTTCCACCAAACCATCATTGCCCGCGGGGCCGCGATGGTGTTGATCGTGACGGGGAACGTCGGAAAATTCGGAACGGGTCAGCATACCTGGGCAGGTAATTACAAAGCCGGTATCTGGAACGCGACTCCTTGGTCCGGTGGTGGTCTCGGCACGCATACTGCTGAGAATCCATTCAAAATCACCTTAGATCCTAATGCACACGGAAAAGAAGTCCATGTCCGTGGGTACTATTACGGGGAAGAGGTGGCCTATTGGAACCATGGGGATACGGCTCTTATCGTGAATACCCCAAAATACGGTCGTCGGGTATTTACCGGTAAGACACATATGCCAACCCCAAGTAAATTCCGTTGGGTGGCAAACGTGAACGTGGTGAACAACGCCAAACACCATTATGACATGGTGAGAAACGTTGATCCGCACAATGAAACAATTGTGACACAAGATATCGAAATGACGTCAGACGTCAACCATGCTGATGTGGCCATGGGTGTGAATACCTGGATGGAGTTTACCTATCCAGAGCATACAGCAACTGTGTCCAATCCGTGGTTCCAAGTGTGGAAAGGTGGAATTCGGCCTTTGTATGATACTCGGAACGATCTTGATACCACAGCTGGTGTGGCTGCGAAGTTGACGGAAATGACGGGTGACCGTCGGTTCCGTGATTACTTCAAATTCGTGTATGACAACCGCGTGGACGTCTATGTGCAACGTTTGTTGGATGCCAGTTGTACAGCCTACGGCTACAGCGCCGATGCTATGTTGAAGTCGGAAAAAGGCTGGATGGTGCTGTGCCGGACGTATCCACGGCAACCATTCTGGGAAGAGACGAACGAATCCAAACCACAATGGACCCGAACCGGTCGGTATGAGAACTACCGCATCGAGCCGGAAGCCATTGAATATGGAGAAAACTTCATCTCGCATCGTGAAGGAACGGAAGCAACCCCGTACCTTCCGAATGCAATCATGACCACCAACCCGTACGTCCGACCGGACGACTATGGGATTCCCATCACGGCACAGCACCATGATGATAAGACGGTGCGTAATATTAAGTTGCCGTGGCAGGAAATCAAACGTTACTCCAACCCACTCTGGGAAAAGGGGTATCAATTCTATTGCGTAACGCCAAAGACGCGACATCGTGTACACAGTCAATGGTCTGTCAATGATTGGGTGCAGATGTATGAGTCGAATTTCGGTGATGCGTATCGGATGGATAAGAGAACGCCTGGTGTTGGGGAACATCAACTCCATATGAATCCCCAAACGGCGAAAGATCGTGGGATCAATGACGGTGACTATGTCTATGTCGATGGTAACCCGGTTGACCGTCCCTATCGTGGATGGAAGCCGAGTGACCCGTACTACAAAGTTGCTCGTTTGATGATTCGTTGTAAGTACAACCCGGCCTTCCCGTACCATGTGACGATGGCCAAGCACGCGCCATACGTTGCAACGGCAAAATCCGTGAAAGGTCACGAAACACGACCGGACGGACGCGCCATCGCAATGGATACCGGGTATCAATCAAACTTCCGTTACGGTGCGCAGCAATCCTTCACGCGTGACTGGTTGATGCCAATGCATCAGTTGGACTCGTTGCCAGGAAAGCATGCCGTCGGCTGGAAGTTCAAATTCGGGTACCAAGTGGACAACCATGCAGTGAATACCACTCCAAAAGAATGTCTGATGCGTATTACCAAGGCAGAAGACGGTGGTATTGGTGGTCGTGGTCCATGGGAACCGGTCCGAACCGGGTTTACGCCTGGCCAGGAGAATGAGTTTATGATCAAGTGGCTCAAGGGCGACCACATTAAGATCAAAGTGTAATAATTGGATGATCGGGAGTCAGGCGAAAATTATGTCGTTACAACTCTTAACATTAATGTGGAATTTCGAACTTGAACTAATGTTGGTTCAAAGAAACGGAGGAAATTATGCCAGAAGTATATAATTGGCAACTAGGGCGTAAACAGCTGTATCCCTATGAGGAACGGCATCCGAAATGGCAGTTCGCCTTTGTGTTTAACATTAATCGCTGCTTGGCCTGTCAAACTTGTTCCATGGCGGATAAATCCACCTGGCTGTTTTCAAAGGGTCAAGAGTACATGTGGTGGAATAACGTGGAAACCAAACCATACGGTGGGTACCCACAATTCTACGATGTGAAAATCACGCAGTTGATCGAACAAGTCAATCCAGGCGGACAGGTGTGGAACGTCCGCGTGGGTCGGAAGCACCATGCTCCGTATGGCGTGTTCGAGGGAATGACCATTTTCGATGCTGGTGCCAAAGTTGGGCAAGCGGCGATCGGGTACATTCCGACTGACCAAGAATGGCGGTTTGTCAACATCTACGAAGATACCGCGACCTCAATGCGGGCTATCGTAGAAGGTATTGACAAAACCGGTTTCAGTAAAGAAGAACCATGGAAAATGACCGGGAGCAGTTTGCCCGAGCATGAAACCTACTTCTTCTATCTCCAACGTATTTGTAACCATTGCACGTATCCAGGTTGTTTAGCCGCCTGTCCAAGAAAGGCCATCTACAAACGGCCAGAGGATGGGATTGTGCTGATCGACCAGAATCGTTGCCGTGGGTATAAGAAGTGCGTGGAGCAATGTCCATATAAAAAGCCAATGTATCGTGGAACGACACGCGTGACGGAGAAATGTATTGCGTGCTATCCACGCGTCGAGGGTAAAGACCCACTGACAGGTGGGGAGCCCATGGAAACGCGTTGTATGGCAGCGTGTGTCGGGAAAATCCGTTTACAAAACCTCGTCAAAATTGGCGAAGATGGGTTGTGGGCGGAAGATCGTTGGAATCCGTTGTACTACACCATTCGTGTGGAACAAGTGGCCCTGCCGCTCTACCCACAATGGGGAACGGAACCCAATGGTTTCTACATTCCACCACGTCAGGCACCACGGGGCTACATCCGTCAGATGTTTGGCCCGGGTGTGGACAATGCAATCGAGAAATATCTCGTGCCGAGCCGGGAATTGTTAGCGGTGCTCCAATTGTGGAGAGCCAGCCAACAGATTATCTTCCGGTATGATGTCATTCCTGGACCGAAAGTGTTTGAGACCCAAATTCACGGTAAGCGTTTTGAGATGTACAACGATACCGTGCTCGGGTTCAACAAATCCGGTAAGGAGTGTGTCCGGCAGCAAGTGGAAGAGCCAATCTACATTCGCCCAGCAGAACGGGTGAACTGGCTGTAAGCTTCTCTTGCAGAAGTGGAAAAAGGCTGGGGCCTACCGAGTCCCCAGCCTTTTTTTTTGCCTAATTTGAAGACAATGCGCCAACCATTATAAAGGTTGGCGTTCTGGTATTTAAAATGAAGGTATTTCTGGAAATGAACAAGGAATTTGCCATTTCAAGATTGCATGAAGGAATTACAGGAATTTGAGGCAAAGGGAATGCCTTTGTCGAAGTGTTGAACCTTATTCCAAAAAATATAAAAAACTTGGTCTTAATCGGTTCAGTTGTGCTGGCATTCGGGTCCTACTCATGATAGATTCTTAAGAACCTGATATTTTTTACCCGCAACCTCAATCTTGATCGGTTCGAATGGATTCCTTAGCCCCTGATCAGATACCCTTCGCCGCGAAAGCTATTCCGTTTTGGGAGTATATTGAAAAAGGAACAATTCCCCAGGAATTTTTATCATCAGAGTATATTGCCCAACAATTTGCCGAACGTCTGGTTCACTATATCCTTGCGGTTCCCTCAAGGACGTATAGTATGACGCAATTGGCCAAACTCCTTGAACAATTAGATCCACGCCAGCAGGTACATTTTTTTAAAAAACTGAAGGAAACGAGTCCTCATAGTTTGAAAGAGTTTGCTCCCCTTTACTACGGTTTTATGGCTGAATTCCATCCGTTGTTGTTCACCTGAAATTTTTCTGAAGTACTTCAAATCATTTTAGAATGTATGGAAAGAGCCGAACTAACTCCCATGCCATGGCACCGAAGGCGAAACGGAATTATTCTGGTATTCGATTAAAAAATGGGAACCGCCCATCAACAAATTCGTAAATACGACGAGAGAGAAACTATCAATATTCAGTAGAGAAAAACGTGATAATTTGAAATTTTCGAGGAGATTTCTGGCGGAATATCATTCGTTCTTGGTATAATGCCTCAATTAATTAGGAAGGACCAGGAGGAATAATGAATTCTACTTTACATCGAGCCGTATCGAGTTTTTACAATCTGATATATGAAGCCCAAGCCTTTGCTTCGACGATGGGAAGAATTGACCAAGCAGAGCAAGATCGGTATTTAGGTCGTGTGGAGGGTCTCAATTGGGTCTTGGATCGATGTCAGGAATTTGAGGATGTTGACCAGAACCTCACGACAGCCTCCATGCAAAAATTATTAGGTGACGTCAAGTCCGATCTTGAGCATGAACTCTCCGTCCAGCGGAGAGAAAAGGGACGCAGGGCTGACGGTCGGGAAGAAGCGTTAATTTTTGTGACTGATTATCTCACCAGTCTGATAACTGCCACCGAAATTGAATCAGCCAAAAGTCCTGTTTGAATTCCCACGTAACCCAGTACGATTCCCAATTTTCGCGATCCCAGTTTGAGCTCATGTGAGACGCTTTGGTGAGACCATCGCGGCTTCTTGGGGTTTTTCAAGTATGGACGAGCAAGCTAACAGAACCCATTATCTCCGTGAATGGATTCTGTTTTCGATCTGCATAGGTTTTGGAGGACACATTGCTCTGGGACTCCTACTTCATGCTCCGGAAAACTGGACGATAGGCCAAGTGGGTTGGTATGGATTTCTCATTTCCATCTCCTCCTACATTCTTATACAAATCGGGCGATCCGCTTGGCGATATTGGAGAGTTGCCGGACGGAATGGCCTGAGTAACAAATCTTCCTAGTCCACGACCACAATAATTCCCGATTCTAAAGAGGAAGTACAGCTTGTTCCAGTGCACAGGTTTCCGATCCTATCGGCTACTCAGGCAGGCTGATCTATGGGAATCCCTTCTTCAATCAACATGATTGGAATGTGTTCGCGTATCGGATAAATAAGATTCTTATCCGATCGGAGTAGTGCCCCATCTAATCGTTCCTTTACCAGACACCCGCCTTTATTCTTCAACAGGCCCTCCTCGATCTTGTGATTGATCGTGGCGAGTTGTTCCTCATCGATGAGGGACACAGGCTGCTTCGTCTCAGGGCAACACAAGATTGCCAACAGACTGGGGTCAATACTACCTTTGCTGGTATCAGATGATGCAGGAGCCATTAGGAATGTCCTTCTGTAGAGAGGTTTGTGTTAAGTCTTTTCTTTCACTAGACTAGTCATTTCAACAGGAAAAACACAAGCTTGATGACATTTCAAGAAGGATTGCCAGACGATGACACTCCTATAAAAAGCGCCATGGATATCTATCCGTCAGGCGGCCGGGAATACCGATGACAGTACTGTGAGGTCCCCTGTCCTCTAAAGCTTCTTTATATGAGAAAAACATTTACCAAATTTAAACGGTATGCTTTGACAGGACTTTTTGTGGTCGTGCCTGCTTGGGGAACCTTTTTGATTCTCTCCACGCTCTTCGTTACGTTAGATGGACTCTGGATAGATCTGCTCGGTCCTTTCTTTGAGATTAACTTTCCAGGTGCGGGAATTGCCCTGCTGATCCTCATGATCCTCATTGCAGGAATGATGGGTACGCATTTTCTAGGACAACGTTTAATGCGCAATATTGAAGAATCGCTAGAAGGAATTCCTCTCGTGAGCAGTATTTACCACACGCTAAAAGGAATGGCTGACGTGTTTCAATTTGGCGAGCGGTTTGGTCATAGCACGGTGGTCGTCTTTCCATTTCCGAGAACCGGTCTGTGGGCCATCGGGTTTGTGATGGGGAAGGCTCCTCGGACACTCCAAATAGCGGCAGAACAATCGTTACTCATGATATTTGTTCCGACGGCCATTCATCCGTTTACCGGGTACCTGGCCTTTGTGCCGCATACAGTGACGCATCGAATCGCGCTTCGACCACAGGAAGCCATGAAACTGGAGTTTTCAGCCGGACTCTATCAGCCCCCAAGAGGATGGTTGTCCGAATCCCTTGCCGTTCGTGCCCAGTCCGTTCACCAGTATCCTTCTGAATAGGCATGTCACTGGTCCCTACAAATCAATATGGCCTACGATTCGCAACAAAGAATGACCTAGATACTCTTGTTCAGTTCAATTCGGCGTTGGCTTGGGAAACAGAAAAACGGAGGCTGGATCTCCATCGGCTTCGGCCAGGAGTTCAGGCGGTGCTGGACAGTCCCCATCGTGGGTTTTATGTTGTTGCGGAAACCAAAACAGGGGCTCAGGTTGTTGGCCAGCTGCTGATCACTTTTGAATGGAGCGATTGGCGAAATGGGGTGATGTGGTGGATTCAAAGTGCCTACGTTCGAGAAGATTGCCGACGGCAAGGTGTCTTCCGGATGCTCTACCAGCATGTGTTGCAAGAAGCCGATACCGAGAATGCGGTTTCCGGCGTCCGTCTGTATGTGGAACAGGACAATCTGGTTGCCCAACGAACGTATGAATCACTTGGGCTCGCCAAAGCACCTTACCAGGTGTATGAACGAGATTTCGTTTTGTTTGACAAGGCCGAGTGACGATGAGATCACCATGATACATAGACTAGTGTGCTCGGTGGGATCGAGGGCCAACCAATGAAACGTCGATCAACTTCACCGGCCTCCGTTCCTCCATCAAACTGGCTGATCAAAGCGAAACAAATCTGGAAATTGTATGTGGCTCTCCTAGGATTTACTGCAGCTTTCCTGTGCTTTGTTGTGGCTGGCTTCAAGTTCATGACCGAGGGACATTTGTCGGGCACACTGGTTGGAATCGGAATGATCCTAGGTGTTGGGACCTTTCTTTGGCTGCTGCAAGCGCTTCGCTGTCCTTCCTGTCGGAACCAACTAGTGTGGACGATGATTCGGAGACAATCGCACATGTCATGGCTTATCGACTTAGTGAATCTCACCGAATGTCCAGTATGCCGTACAGATCTTATGAAGCCTATCTCTCGAAACCAGCGAATCGTGAGAAGCTCATCATGATTGGTTGTCATCAACCGCTTTGGAGCTGGCATGGATTGTCCGTCTTGTGTGTGGTCCTAATGCTCAGTCTTGTCCATCATGACTCCGTATCGGCACAACCACAATCGGAGGGTCAACTCAGCAAAGTTCGCGCTAGGGATTTAGGTATCTCCTTCGGACGCTATGCGCCTGGAGTCCACAATGCGATTACTGATGTCGAAGGTGTCAAAGTGGGCCATGTGACCTTAATCGAAGGGGAAGGTCCCTTGCATCCTGGATTCGGTCCAGTGCGCACGGGGGTGACCGTGATCATTCCACGAGACGATGTCTGGAAAAAAAAGGTTCCGGCTGGTGCATTTGTGTTAAATGGAACTGGAGAAATGACTGGCCTGGCATGGGTTGCAGAAGCTGGTTTTCTCGAATACCCCATTGCGCTGACCAATACCTTGAATGTACCGCGGGTTGCGAATGGAGTCATGACGTGGATGTTCAAACACTACCCAGGAATTGGAATTACGGACGATACACTGACCCCGGTAGTCGCTGAATGTGATGATAGTCGACTCAATGATAGCCAGGGTCGACATGTCACAGAAGATCACGTGGTTCACGCGTTGGATTTTGCGCAATCAGGACCCGTGGAAGAAGGCACCGTGGGTGCAGGGACTGGAATGATCTCCTATCAATTCAAGGGAGGGATCGGCACCGCCTCGCGGCGTCTTCCCAATAAAGACGGCGGATATACGGTGGGGGTATTGGTGAATGCCAATCATGGACGCCGGCACGAGCTCACTGTCCGTGGAGTGCCAATCGGGCGATTGTGGGAAAGGGCTGACAAAAAAGCTCAACGGCAAATGGAGCAAGAATCATTGAAGCTATCGAGGCGCGAGCTGTTAGGAGATCAAGGATCAATCATCATTGTCATTGCTACGGATGCACCAGTCGATAGCCGTCAACTCAGCCGGATGGCAAAACGTGCGGCATTAGGACTGGCGAGAACCGGCGCAACGTCCCATCACGGCAGCGGTGATTTCTTCTTAGCCTTTTCGACCGGAAATGTCATACCGCATTATCCGGCCGTTGCGACGTACGCAATGACCCACATCGCGGATACGCATCTCAACCCGTTGTTTGCCGCCACGATAGAGTCGACCGAAGAGGCCGTCATCAATGCTTTGGTGGCCGCCACGACTGTTGTTGGTCGGGATAGACGACGTGCCGAAGCGATCGATATAGTCAAGCTCAAGCAGATCATGGAGAACTATGCCCCCGGCCAAGACTTTTAAAGGAAATTGAACCCACCCAGACCAATTTTCTTGGGCATACTTCAATACCCAATGCCCTTCAGCTCCCTGTGTTGGACAACCACCAGGAGGGTTGTTAGACTCCAATCATGGTATATTCCGAAACCCAAGCTCTCATGTTTCATGTGGCGATCTCCCAAAACGAGCAGGTTGGAGATGCGGTCTCGTCCATCGTTGGAGATATCAAACATGCGCTAGGTCAGAGCACAGTGGACCTGGCATTTTTGTTCTGCTCTACCCATTATTCTGGGCAGGTTAAAGACATTGTTCACGCCCTTAGGGAACAACTGGGGCCACGTGTGCTACTGGGGTGCATGGGAGAAGGCATTATTGGGAGACACGAAGAGTTTGAAGGCTCGCCCGTGATAACGGTGTGGGCTGGGTCATTACCGAATGTTCACCTCACACCGTTTCAACTGACCTTCTCCGAAGAAAATAACACGACCACGATCAACGGTTGGCCCGATGCCTTAATGTTTGTCAAGGAACGTCCGACCTTTCTTCTGTTGGCCGACCCATTCTCAACCGCCATCGAAGAAGTCTTTGCTCACCTTGAGGGCAACTGTCCAGGTTCACCCGCGATCGGAGGCGTGGCAAGTGGTGGATCAGATCTGGGAGAAAATTGTCTGATATTAAACGGCGACGTGGTCCATGAGGGCGTCGTTGGCGTAGCGGTGTCCGGCCCGGTTTCCATCCGCACGATTGTATCTCAGGGGTGTCAACCGATAGGCGAACGTTACGTAATCACCAAATCAGAAGGGAACATTATCTACGAACTGGGCGGAGTTCCAACCTTAGAGCGATTGCAAGCGACATTGAATGAATTGAGCTCGACCGGCGCGCGGCGTGCTGCGTTGTCCATACAGGTCGGGGTCGCATTTAACGAGCATCAGTCGCGGTTCGAACGTGGAGATTTTCTGATTCGGGGGCTCATCGGAGCTGATCAACAAACGGGCGGACTGGCCATCTCAGATGTCATCAACGAAGGGCAAACGATTCAATTTCATGTCAGAGATGCCCAGGCGGCGAGTGAAGAACTGAATCTCATGTTGGCTAAGGATCGAGTAGATTTCCCTGATGAGGTGCCCAAGGCAGCGCTCTTGTTTAGCTGCAATGGGCGTGGACAACGATTTTTTACGACCCCGCATCACGATATCGCCGCTGTGCAAAAAAGAATGGCAGGTATGCCGGTTGCGGGCTTCTTTGCTGCCGGAGAAATTGGCCCGGTTGGTGGCAAAAATTTTGTTCACGGATACACCGCGAGTGTGGCACTCTTTGCCGAAAGTAAATAAGAATGTGGCAATAGAATTTTCTGATGGGTAGGACTTCCAACAAAGGATGAGTGCTGTATGCAACCAAAACTCTTAAAGCATGTGTTTCTTTTGATCCTCGTGAGTCTCATGGTGACGGCCTGGTGGTCGTGGGCGCAGGCCGATGAGCCGAATACGGTTGAAACTCCATCCGGTTTGAAATATGTAGATCTGGTTACAGGAGATGGCAGAGAGGCTCACGTTGGCGAAACAGCCATCGTGCATTACACCGGTAGGTTGACCGATGGGACAAAATTTGACAGCTCGGTGGATCGCAATAAACCCTTTTCCTTCCCATTGGGCAAGGGCCGGGTCATCAAAGGTTGGGATGAGGGGGTAGAAGGAATGAAGATCGGATCCAAACGAAAACTTATTATTCCTCCCAATCTGGGTTATGGAAGTCGTGGCGCCGGTCGCCTGATCCCACCCAACGCCACCTTAATTTTTGAAGTCGAACTGCTCGATTTGCGGTGATAAGTAATAAGTGATGGGTAAGGGTTGGAGAGGGGTGAAACCTTCTTTCCCTTTGCCCATCACTTTTTCCCATTCCTTTTCTCTCCATCACGGATAACAGATCACGGTTGACGGATTCATGAAACAGACCCCTCTCTATGAAGCCCATGTCGCAGCCGGTGCGAAACTGGTTGATTTTGCAGGCTGGGAAATGCCTATCCAATACTCAGGCGTCCTCGACGAATACCAAGCAGTACGTCAGCAGGCTGGGTTGTTCGATGTCAGTCATATGGGCCGCATTGAAGTCGAAGGCCACGCGGCATTGCCATTTTTGCAGCGTGTCACGACGAACGATGTCAGAAAGATTGAAATTGGGGCGGCTCAATATTCAATGGTCTGCAATCCTGAAGGAGGGATTAAAGACGATATCTTTATCTATCGCCTGGCAGCAGAGAAATTTTTTCTTTGTGTGAATGCATCCAACCTTGAAAAGATTTGGAAATGGTTCAACGAACAGAATCAATCATCACCTGACGGATGTAGGCTCACCGATCGGTCGACGGAGACAGCCCAACTGGCTTTACAAGGGCAAGTCTCAAAAGAAATCATTCGTGCCATTGCTGGTTCTCAGGTAGATGATCTCCGGCTCAGATGGTGCCAAGAAATCTCACTGCCGATGGGGAATTGTCTCATCGCACGAACAGGGTATACCGGAGAATTTGGCTATGAACTGTATGTCCCGAAGGGACAAGCTCGTGAGGTGTGGGACGCGTTGCTCAAAGCAGGGACACCCCATGGATTAAAGCCGGTCGGGTTGGGTGCGCGCGATCTGCTTCG